>NZ_JAEQCE010000002.1:0-109266 GCF_020738665.1 Microcoleus sp. PH2017_08_TRC_O_A | reverse complement strand
GGGAGGCGAGGACACCGCCATGTTTCGTACACCACAAGCCGTTTTGAGAGTTGGAAAACTTAAATCGATCGAATGTTTGAGAACAGCGGCCAGACATAACAGCCGAACCACAACCGTACCCAATGCTGACGAAAACAAGACTGTTGAAATCTTGCAAGGTCAGACTTCGCCCGAAGCTGTCATAGAACTAGCGCAAGTAAAAATTGGCTCTCAAAAAATCAGAAAAAATGCAGTAATTGCCGGAGATATCCTGCTAGGGGCTTCCCCCAGCTACTTCAGACCCTCTTGCCCGGAAAACTACGGGTACTGGCAGCAAAAACAATTGGTTCTATGGACAGAAGCTTCAACTAACTGGCTCGAAGAACATATAGGGAGTAACATTCTTCAAACCGCCCTGCACCTCGATGAAGCCACACCCCACATCCACTGTCTCTGGGTGCCAATCAACAATGAGGGAAAACTGAGCTACAGAAGTACGGAGTTTGGAGGAACAAGAAGTAGCTTGAGCAAACTTCAAGACAGCTATGCCGCAGCCGTTGCCGACTTGGGCATCGAACGTGGCATCAAATTCTCGCCGGCACGGCATCAAAAAATCCGACAGTATTACACTGCTGTGAACTCGCAAGAAACTGTATTGGATTTAAACTTGTGGCTGTCCTCACCAGAACCATTCGAGACTGCCACCAATTACAGGTCTAGGTCAATTGCTTTGCTACAGCCCGGTTCTGACGCCATCAACCAGATGCTTGCAGAACGGCAAAGGGCCATAGCACAACAAGAACTAGAACGGGAGAAAGCCATCCTCGCTCAAAAATATAGAGAACAGGTAGAGCAAGAATTGGTTTCTGAAAAAGCTACATTGATTGCAGAGCAAGAAAAAATTTCTTTGCTTTCGCAATTAGCCGGCTGCTGCTTCGTTCTGGCGAATTGTTTGCAAGCGGATCTAAAAACCAACGAGGTCATAGGCTCAGAATGGCAGTTCCGAGTTCAAAACGGCTGCATAGAAATTAAAAACCAGCACGGGTTTAATTTACAAGCCTCACGCACGGATTTTACACGGTCGATCGCTTCACTTGCTCCAGCCCAATTGCAACAGTTGGCTGACTTCTCTAATTTGTTGCAAGCCACGGTGTACGATCGACTTGGAAAGCAGAAAAATGCGAATTTAGAACTTTAAGCCGAATCAAGGACGATCGCTAAACTCTAACTCAAGACGATCACCGGATACTTGCCCTATGCCTAGTTGAGATTTCGCTCTGGCAACACCTGTTTCACACGCATGGTTCCTTCCATTTAGGCAAGCTCAAGTTTTAGGTTTTTAAGCCGAGCCGTGTTTCCCAATCTCTTCTCTAATTCGCTTTTGAGATCGATCGGCTAAAACGCACATCTGATAGTATTTCAATCTGGTTATCGCAAATTTTCTCATATATCGATATATGACTTACCAGATCGCTCTACAATCTTTAAATCATTTACCTCAATTTAACACCATGCAAATTCGATTAGCAGTCATCAGCAATGCTGGGGGCAGTGGCAAAACCACACTTTCAGTCCACCTCGCCTACGAACTAGGTTTGAAGGGTTTCCAGGTAGCCATCATGGATCTAGATCCCCAAGGATCGCAAACCCTTTTTTGTGGGCTGATGCCACCAGAACCAGAACACACACTGTCCGCCGTCCTCCGAGACGGCTTTAATGGCTCTTGGCCCCTCACTCCTAGCTGGACTTCCCACACCAATAATGTAACAGTTTGTCAGGGTGGAATGACGCTGACACAAACAGCAGACGAGTTAGTTTTGCACAAGCGTGGCGCTTACCTTCTAAGCGATTGCCTGACCGACTATCCCCTGGAACATGACCTGATAATCTTTGATTGCCCCGCCACGTTGGGCCCTTTGCCCCTAATGGCCCTAGCTGCCGCCACTCATATAGCAGTGCCAGTACAGTTAGAACCAAAATCCATTCAGGGCGCAGCTCACTTATTGGAATGGTACTACCATCATTGCAAGCACTTGCGCCTCAAGCCCCAGCCAGAAATTATCGGGTTTGTACCTAACCAATACGATGCAAAACGAGCCACCCACCGACAACTTTTAGAGTCTTTGCCAGCTCAATTAGAGCAGATGAATATCCGCACTTTCCCGGCAATTCGGGACAGTGCAGAATTTATCAACGCCTGTGGGCAGGGATTGCCTTTACATATTTATCGCCCGCTTCATCCTGCCCTGGGCGACTTCAAGGAAATTGTTAAGCACGTAGCCAGTTTGATGCCAAATAAAGTTACTTCAACAGACAGCCAAAAGACTAAAAAGAAGAAGTAGCAGGACTTACGCACAGGCTACATCCCAAGCCAACCAAAGCCGAAAAAACCGCCAAGGTATAGCAACCGTTTGGGCAGCGCCGGACATTGATGATTGCTGAAATTTTTGATATGCAAACGTTTTACTTCTGAGTGTTGACTTCTGACTGCCGAACTTTAACTTCTGACTGCCGAACTTTAACTTCTGACTGCCGAACTTTAACTTCTGACTGCCGAGTCCTGGCTTCTGACTGCTGAGTGTTGACTTCTGACGACCGAACTTTAACTTCTGACTGCCGAACTCTAACTTCTGACTGCCAAGTTCTGACCAAAGCAAACTTATCGCTTCTGTAAATAAAGCAAACTTTTTTTTGTTCACTCCCAATCAAAAATCTTAAATCCCTATGGCCCGTAAAACTCCCGACTTGACCAGTTACTTTTCAGCAGCCAAGCAGTCCATGCAGCTATCCGAGGCTGAGGAAGAAATCCAAAAATTAAGAACCGAAGTTGAAGAGCTGCGAAAGTCCGGTGCTGCCGAACTTGAAGCGCAGCTAGCTGCTCTGCGAGAGCAATTGCAAGTAGCCGGAGGGGTTCTCTCAGTTCCCCTCGACCAGATTCTACCCAACCCCGAACAACCCAGGCAGACATTTTTATCATCTAGTATCGAATCAATGTCCCGCTCCCTTACGAGCGACGGACAGTTAGAACCCATCATCTTAATTCAGCGGGGAGAGTTGGTAATCTTCGACGGAGAGCGACGCTGGCGTAGTGCTAAAAATCTGGGCTGGCCAGCTCTGGAAGCTGTGATTATTCCAGAGCCAGCATCTCTGCATCGCAAGGCGCTACTTACCTCTCTGCATAGAGAAGACCTCAACCCCCTAGACAAAGCTGAGGCGATTGTCCGCGAGTTAACTGCTTCTTCTGACTTAGAGCCTGCAAATATCCCCCGCATTCTCTCGACTGCTGTGCGACGGTTGAACGTGCAAAAGCGCATGAATTTGGTTTCTGAGTTGGTGAGGGCAACGCCTGAAGAACAACGACAAGGTTTGGAGGTTTTAGACTTAGATGAGCAAGAGCGAACTGTAATGGAAGGTTTACTCGATTTGCAACTCAATCCGGCCTCAATTGATGCCAATATTTTTCCCATGCTGTCAATTGCGGCGGATCTAAAACTGGCGATTCGGAGCGGACTCAAGGGGGTTCACGCTATGGCTCTGTCTAAACTCTCTGCTAAGAATTTGGGAGTTTTACCAGAAGAGGCGGAGTCCATTCGAGTGAAGACAACTAACCAAGTTTGTGCCGAGAAATTGTCGGCTGCTCAAACTCGTAAATTAGTGAAGGAAATTATCAGTTCTAATCTCGCTAAGTTTCCAGCGTCTACTCGGCAACTCAAGCAGGTTAAACTGGCTGCTGGGAATTTGAAGAAGCTGTCACCACAGGTATTGGAGGAGTCTGAAGTTGAGCAACTTGTGGAATTACAGGAGGTTTTGCGTCAGAAGTTAGCGGAAATTGAAGCTGTTTTGAAGCAAAATGCGATCGCCCAAAATTCTAAGTAAACTACTTCCACGCTCGTTGAAGGAGTATTTTTAGTTTTTCATACTGCTTTCAACATAAAATAGTTGAGATTTTTAATCGTAACTCAACAATCACTTTCTACAATATAGACTTACGCAAAAACCGCAAATTATCGCTCTTCCATCACTCTAAGAAAAAAAAAATCTGACCATAATTTGATAATGCTTATCTAGCAATAGTTCGGACAGTTTTTTAACGACTCTGTAAGCGTTACAGAATTACAGAATTTGATAGTACAACTTTTAACCAAAACGAAGGTCAATCAAATGAGTCAACTTTATGAGATTCTCGCACAAATTAAAAACCAACCCACCCAATATTTAGGGCAAACTTCCCTGCCTCACCTGTTTATATTTTTAAATGGTTACAAAATAGCAAGGCGAGATTTAGGCATTACAATCACTTCCGAAGAACAGGAGTTTTATCGAGACTTTCAACCTTGGATTCAGAAAAAATTAAAAGTCAAAACCGTTAACTCTTGGGCAAACATCATTCAACTTTTTTGCATCAATGATAGAGAAGCCTTCAATTACTTTTTTGAACTCCTTGCAGAATTTAACCAAGGAGAAAAACTCTCAGAGCCCACCTCCCTCAACGAATATGCCTGGAAAAATCCTCAAGCTACACCCTCAATTACAGCAGACAACAATTTTTATCAGCTTTTAGATAAAATCAAAAGTAGACCCGCCCTTTATCTAGGCAAGCGTTCTATCTTTAGTCTGCAAGCTTTTTTAGATGGTTACACTTTTGCCTGCCGCCAACTCGCAATTCCTGTTACTGAACAGGAACAAGAATTTGCCGAATTTCAAGACTGGATAGAAAAGCAATTTAACCAGCCATCTACTCAATCTTGGGCGCGAATTATCCTTTTTTATTCAAAAGATGAATCCCAAGCGCTTGATACATTTTTTCAGCTATTTGAAAATTTTTTACAACGCGAATCCTCGCTTGATGCCGACACAATCTCTCGCCACCAGCAGCCCCGAAAATGGTAATAAAAAGCAGCTAAATTCAATGCTTGAAAACTTATCAGAAGAAGCGCTTGCCCAACTTCGTGAATTTGCCGAATCTTTGCACCAACAAGAAAAAAGCCCAGTCTAACAATTTTCAAGGAAGTACAGATTAGGCTGCTGAATGTCAGTCCAAAGGCTGTGTCACCTTGCCAATTGCCCAAGTTTATAGATATTCCGAAACCGACAGCATTCAGCATCAAACAGCAACTTAACCGTTCCCGTCCCGCTATTCCGTCCTTTCAACGCAATAATTTCAGCCGTTCCCCGATCGGGAGAATCAGGATTATAATAGTCGTCCCTGTAAACTCCAAGGACAACATCCGCATCCTGTTCAATTCCACCAGAGCCACGCAAATCCGATAAACTCGGACGTTTGTTCGCGCGAGCCTCTACTCCCCGATTAAGCTGAGAAAGCAACAAAACAGGTACATCAACCTCCCGAGCCAAAATCTTCATCTGCCGCGTAATTTCGCTGATTTTATTGACAACATTTTCATCCGCCGAATTCACCATCAATTGCAGATAATCAACAATTACCAAACCCAAGGGGCCGCGCTCACAAACAAACTCCCTAACTCTGGAACGAATCTCCAAAGGAGATGGTTCCAAACTTTCGTCTATCCAAAAATCAGCATCGCTAACTTTCCCTAAAGCCGAAGCTAGCACTTCGTACTTACCAGCTAGGTTAACTTTCCTGATATCTTTCACCGACACCCCACTCTCAAGTGCTATTAGTCGCGCTGCCAAGTCCCGACCTGGCATTTCCATCGAAAACATCAAAACTCGACCGTTCGTGGGAAGGGAAGCAATATTGTAGCCAAGGGCACAAGCCAAAGCTGTTTTGCCGCTGCCGGGGCGACCTCCTATGACAATCAATTCACCTCGGTAAAATCCCCCTCCCAGTAGGTCGTCGAGGTCGTAAAACCCTGTGCTGATTCCAGGAAAGTAGTTAGCAGTCTTCAAGCGCTCTTCCTCAATTTCATCTAGATATCGCCAAAGCTCCCCGCAGTATTCCGAGAGAGGCTGAATAGCTTTTTGTCGCTCTTCTTTGTACTTATTGAGGGCAAAAATCTTTTCCTCGGCTTTATTTAGTATCGCACCTAATTCGCTGGAAGTTTCGTAGCCAAGCTGTACGATGTCATTACCAGCTTTGATGAGTTCGCGCCGGACAAACTTGTCCACAACTAGCAAAGCATATTGGTCGATGTTGACGGCTGAAACAGTCCGGTCTACGAGCATTACCAGTTTGGTTAGACCTCCTACTACTTCCAGCAGGTTGTGGTTGTCGAGGAAGGTAGTGATGTTCATCAAATCTGTGGGCTGATCCTTAGAGTGCAGCGCTAAAGCGGCCCGATAAATATGTTGGTGAACTGTAATTGCCAATGCTTCGGGATGTAGAATATTTGCGACTCTTTTAATGGCAATTGGATCGATCAGAATTCCGCCTAAAACTGCTTCCTCTGCATCAATATTGCTCGGCATAATTTTGTCAACTAAACTGACTGCCATGTCTGGTATTCTCCTTTAATTTTGTTGCTAATTGAACTGTGGGAAAATGGCGTTGCTGATTTAATGTATGAACAACTCAATGTGAAAAAATGAAGCAAGCGAGTCAGTCAATATAGCTGAATTTTCAAGTTATTCATTTTCATACCCTGATTAAGCAACGCCTCGAAAAAGTTGTGTAAAGGATTAAAAGCTGTCTAGATAGGTTGGATAATCACTGTTTTCACAACTAAGCTATGGCCCAATACGGTTTACTTAAGAAGAATCTGAGTTGCAAAAAATGTCTATATTGCTTAGAAAATCGTCAGATGAAATTCCTAAAAAAGCGTTAAATCAACCGTATTGAGCTATGGCTTTCCTCAAAAAAGTGAGGTATACCCACGGAGTCCTATGCCCTATGCCCTATGCCCTATGCCCATGAGTACCTCATCTTTCTGAACAAGGCTATAAATAGCTAAGTAGTAGACAATTTGCTCAGAATTTGTTTTGCTTGCTGAGGAAATCGCTGTATCCACTGCAAGTAAACTTGCTGCTGAATACCTAGCGATGCGAAAGCTTCTTCGCCTAGTTCTTGGAACTGTTTGAATAACTTTTGGTGAGTTTTTAATGGCATATAGTGAGGGTCAATATAATCCTCAGTTATTCTTGTTGTATGTGCAGAAGGAGAATTTTTTGGAACTGGAGAGGAGCCTGTTGAAGCTGGAGACGAAACAACATTTGCTGGGTTCGAGTTTGGAAAACCGTTAGTTTGTTCCCACCAACGACCTCGCAAACAGTCAACGATCCATCCAGAAGGGTTAGATATTTGCTTTGTTTGGCTTCTGATTTGCAGCAGGTTTACGGCTGCTTGGATTTCCTCTAAGTTGTACTGCAAGACGCAAACTCTCAATTCGGGATTCATCCCTCCTGTGGCTTGCATAACTATCTCGACAATCTGAGTCGCATCGGGGTTGGTAATTGCAACCGCTTCAGAGTTAGCAATTGCATTAGGGTCGGAAATTTCAGTCGTTTCGGAATTAACATTTGCAACCACTTCGATAATTTCAGTTACATCAGGATTGGCAATTACAACCGCTTCAGAAGTGGAAATTGCAACCACTTCGACAATTTCAGTTGGTTCGGAGTTACCAATCGCAACCGCTTCGACAATTTCAGTTACATCAGGGTTGGCAATTGCAATCGCTTCAGAAGTGGAAATTGTAACTACTTCGACAATTTCAGTTGCTTCGGAGTTAGCAATCGCAACCGCTTCGACAAGTTCAGTTACATCAGGGTCGGCAATTTCAGTTGCTTTGGAATTGGGCATTACAACTGGTTCGGCAATTTTAGGGACTTGAGAATTAACAAAGGAAGATGTTTCGGGATTTAACTGGACAGCTTTGTTGGTTATTGTTGGTTCGGCGCCAGAGATTCTTTGATCGTGGAGGCTGTCGAGTTTTGTGGGTAGTTTTTGCGGGGGTTCGGAGGTCAAACCTGTTTGTTCTGAACTGCAAGGTATTGTCGCATCGTCGATCGCTTGAATCTTATCTGAATTAGTGTTCAGACATTCAGTCGTTGGGGCGGAACATTTATTCTCATCCAGAATTTCTAATTTTTCTTGTAAATTTTCATTTGACTGACTGGTTTTGGTCTGGACTTGAGTAGCAACTTTTGGTTCTACATTTTTTGGTTTTATATTTGCCTTTGCTAAATTTTCTTTTTCTTCAAAAAGATTTAAAAAAACAGCAGCAACATTTTCAGTGCTTTGCTGTCCTTTTTTATCCTTTGTAAAGAGTACGGCACTATCAGGGTTTGAACCCTCTGTTTGCTCAATTTTTGACTGTTGGCGTTGATTTTTTGATTGATTGCTCAGTTTTTGGAATTTTGGGTGGGTATGAATGAAGGGGCGAACTTCGCCCAGGTGCTGTACTGCTATGCGGAAAATGCCACGCCCATAGTTTTTGAGGATTTTGACCAAGCCGAATTTTTCGAGCTGTCTGAGGGCTGTCCGCCTGGTGTTGGCGCTGTAAGGTTTGCCGTTGCGGGCTCTTGTGGCTCGTTTTTCGCCTAGGGGGATGCAATGGATGTCGATTTCCTCTGGTTTGCCACCGATGCAGGTTCTGTACAGGTAGAGGGCGAGTTTGATGGCGCTGGGGGTAGCGCCTTCGAGTATGTCGGCTAGGTCTTCGTAAACTGCTGCGTGTCTGGCGAGTGGCGGCTTGTGCCAGGTAGTTGTAGCTACAACCATTTTTTCCTCCGACGTAAAAAATGTAAATGTCAGGAATTGTGGCAGTCGCAAGCCACACCAAAGAGACTGCTGTTAATTGGGCAGGGGGTATTGACCGCTGTTCAGTCATTTTCGACAGAAAGGTGGCATGGGTTCCGCAGCGCTACGTTTGCACGCTTATTGGTGTGCGACTGTCTTTTCCATCTTGTCAGGTCGATCGTTGCGGTATCTGGCAGCGGATTTAGTCTTATTAGACTACTAGGAGTTGTAATCAAAACCTGAAACCCTGGCAGAACAAAGGTTTTGAAAAATCGTTGTCCTGGGATGTGGATAAGATTGTCCTGGGATGTGGATAAGATTGTCCTGGGATGTGGATGTTTTTGTAATCAAGCTTAAACCTATACTCTATAAAGCTTTAAGCTTGATTTTAAAGACTTTTTTTGTGATTACACGATTGCTACCAACTTGATTACAAAAATGTCGGCTGAATGCCTTGGCTACAGTCAAACGAAAGAGAAAGTCTAAATGGTGAGGTTTGGCATCCTACTGCACTAACCCGATCGAGTTAGTGCAGGAGGATGTCAAAAAAACTAGCCCTTTAGGAAGGCTAGTGACATGATGAGTCAATTTACTGCTTAACCTCAGTCAGGAATGTCCAGCAGCGTTAGCAATTTAGCCTCTAATTCTGGGCTGACAGTCCGCTGTGCGAGTTCTATCTGAGCAATCAGCGATTGCGAGACTCCCAACCAACCAGCCAATTTTCTCTGGTTCCATCCCTTGCCTTCACGGGCTTTTCGCACGGAAGCACCTGTTATCGGGACTGGTTTTGGCAAAGCAGGCTTTAATTGTTGAGGCTCAACCTTGCTTGCTAGCAGGACTGGGATAGGTTCTGGCTGAAGTATGATAATTTTGGCCACCAGCCACCTATCCAGGTAGCCTTTTGGGTTTCTTTCTTTGTTCTCAGGCTGAAGTTTCTCTGGGTAAGTTTCTGGATCAAATTCAATTTGCCACCCCAGAGTCATTAATAGTTTTAAGGCACTATCCCACTTCTGCTTTAATTTGTAGGCTTTACGGTGAGCACTACGAGCTAAGTCAATTTCTACAGAGGGTAAAATCGTATTTAGCAGGGTCAAGACTCGGTATTCACCGCTGGTGTGAAATCGGCTTTCTATAGTGACATGAATTGCTAGTCTCAGGGCAAATTCGTTATGGTATGGATCAATTCTCAGAACTTGTTGGGAAAGGTAGCCAAACTGATATAATGCTTCCCGTGATTTTGCTCCAGCTCGGTTCAAAAAATCTTGAGTCCACAATCCGGGCTGGACTGTGATGTAAATTTCATGGGGGCTGTCTATCTTCCCTTCAAAATTTAACTGACCTTGGGGTTTGATGTAGACATTCCACATTCTTCCTACAGGAGCGCTAGCTATAATTTGCCCTTTCTTATTCCTTCCCTCAACCCAAACGGCTTTAACCAACAGACAATCAAGAGCAAAGGCTGTATTAGCAATTTCTAGTAGCTTTTCTATTTGATTTTTTTTGTGATTTTTATCCCATCCCATTTCATTGACAATATCGCTAGCTTTTAGCGTGAAGCTGCTGTGCCAAGGAGTCTCCTGTTTCATGGTGTGAGCTGCAAAAATAATGTGTAGTTTGGCACTGGTAAACCCAAACTTATCAATGATTTGCTGAGCTTCGCTCCAAGGTAGCAGGGTAATGTCACCTGGGCTGGAAATGTAATGCTCAATATAATTGCTTGAGTTACCCTTTGCTTCATGTTGGAAAACAGCAATACTGCTGGGAGCTTCCCACCATAAGTCTGGACGAATTTGTGCGCGGACACTGGAAGCTATCATGGCTGCTGTTGGAAAGGCTTCTACAGATTTATTTCTGAATAATAGGGATTCTGTTACTGGAACTGGAAAAGGTGCAAGTTTTAAGATATTTACTAACTGAGTTGCGGATAGGTTTTTTATACTTCTTTGTTGTAATAATTTATCGGTAGCATGATATACACACGCATTAATTATCTGAGATTCTGTCCATGATTCGGATTGGGGAAAGGATGAGTCAGGGTTAAAATTTAATGTTTTAGGCTGAATATCTGATAGATTTTCTCCTTGATTCCAGGTATCTAATTTATTCAAAATCCACTCCGCATTTTGTTCCCAAAAATCAGATGTAAAGTATTTTTCAAATTCTTTTTCTAGATCTACTATCAATTGTGGGGTAATTTTTAATTCCTGATATAGAAATTTTTCTATTTCATCTTCTTGGAAAATTTTTGTTTTCAAATTGTGATATAATCTGGTAGCAAGATTCACTAATATTGAATATTGAAGTTTACCTTCTCTATTGAGCTTGAGAGCGTATTCTTGGATGCGAGCGTGATTTTTCATAAGGATGATGTGTTGTTATGTTACTACATATGCAATTAATTCTCCTGGCTGTATTTAATAAGCCGTACATATAGCCTTTTTTACAAAGGTGAAGTATGCCAGATTCTATATACATCAAGGTTTTTGACCTTTGATATATATAGAATCTATCTGAGAACCGCTATATTTTGCTTGTGGCAGATAGTGCTTTGCATACAGCCCCCTAATCTATACTTTCTTACCACAACAATACGAGCCTGAAAATAATTTCCCAACAATACCTTTAACTTTTTGTGTACGCGAGTGAGTTCAGAGGTGTTTTTACTGGGGTTCCAGTTTATCTTTTGCCTTGTTTGCCCTGAGTCGATCGTTGACCAAACGTTTGTTGCTCTGTTCGGTATAAGCTGAAAAACCTAGTACCCAGAGCATCCGGTGTAATTCGGCAGGCTTCCAACCCTCATCTTTTGCTAATTCTTGCATTTGCTCTAAAAGCGGAGCAGGCACGGAAAAATCTATGCGTACCATTTTAGGAGCATCAATTTCGGGCATTTTCAATATTTCCACAATTCATATATTGCTTATCCTACAAGGATTTAGGGACTTCTAAGTCCTTCTAGATTCCTCATGGCACATAATTACCCCTCTAAGGGACCACAAAGGGACTCAGAAGTGGTATATTGGGGAAATTCATGCAACACCAAAATCAAACCCCGCCCCCCATGACTCGCAATCTCAAAGGGCGGGGTGTGACACTCACAAATAAATGGAGATTTCTTCTATGTTCGCAGACTACGGGCAGCAACCACCAGCCGCCCAACCAAGCTTTGTCGAAATCCCTAACCCCTGCGTCACCACCACAATGGGACCCATCGAAGTAACAAATGTTCGTTCTGAAACCGTCACCGGTCGGCTGCTGGATGACCAGGACAAACCGATACAAGAAGACGGACAGCCGGTTTACGTGTGCGTCCGCAAGTTAGAGATTCTGTGTGGCATCGAACAAGCCAACATGATGAGTTGGTGGCAACTGGGAGAACAAGCGATTACGGGATACACAGCACCCAGAAAATATTCTCTGGAATCCTTAATCAACCGATTAGACGGACTCAACTCGGATGAACTGTATGCTTTGCGAACCTTCGTTTGTTTGGAAAGCGATCCATTCCAAGCGTATTCGGGTAGCGTCAACAACGACTTATCGCATTTGCAGCCTTGGTTCCCCACAGTGCGGGCTCTTTGTCGTGTGGAACAAAACGAATTAGCGGCAGAGCTGTGTACCCGCATCGCGCTTGCTCAATCCAACCAATCCGAAGCACCGACAGCATCTACACCGGGCGACGGGAGGGACGAGAGATGAGAGCGCTCAGGAGCCATCAATTTCAGTGGGTTGTTACCGTAACTCGCAAACACAATCCACCTCGAACAAGTACCATCCGCCTCGAAAGATAACAGTTTTTGGGCGATCGTCCGCCGAAGCAGTTCAAAGTGCCGTATCTTCTGCCCGAGAAGTTTGGGGTATTTGGGATGCCAAATCGTTCGGTGTCCCGGAAAGGAAATAGTTTTTTTTAATTTTCTCGTGGTCGCTAATCAGTTGATAAAAAGTCAGTAACCAAACAGCGACTTCATAACAACAGTTTAACGGCCATGAAACCGCTATCAACCATAATTCCCGACAGCGTTGTCTGGATAAACAACGATGGGCTAGCCGATGCCATGAACACCTATCGAGCATTGGGAGATTGCACGGCTGCTTTTGAGCTTTTCAAACTAATGGTTGCAGATTCGGCTCAGATAGATTGTCCTGTGCCGATTCCAGACAACCATCCATGATATCCCAATCCATCGCATCATCGGGAAATAGCGATAACTGCCCGGGCGAGACGTTGGATTGACCTCGATTATGATACGACAGATGGCAGGCGGTACAAAGAGCGATTAAGTTTTCTGGGCGGTTGTCTTCCGGTATTCTGTTGCGATGATGCACGGTCAAAGTTAAGGAACAACGCTCGGATTTAGTTAAGTTGCTGTTGCTTTGTTTGTCTGGTCTGAGGCATTGTTGGCGGCACTTAGTACAGCGCCAAAGAGCGCTTTCTTTTACGGAAAGCGCAATCTCTCGCCAATTGTTGGGGTATCTTTTTGGTTTTGCCATAACCGTAAAAGCTGATTTTTTCATAGTATGGCGATTGTTTTTGTTGCCACTACTTAGAATACTGCCCGATCCGGGGAGAAAAGCGATCGCCCTTTCATCCACCATGCCCTCTGGGTTTTTTTAGTTTAAGCCCTGGACTGAAGGTCGATACATCTTACCGGAAGCAAGTGTAAGATTAACGGGTGCGGGCATGGACTACACTTGTCCACGTCCGTTGGTTAGAAGAAGTGAGGTACGCGTGCAGACTAGGTGTTTGGAGTCAAGGGTGGTATTTGCTTCGAGCGAGGAGCTATTTCAGATTAAGGTGCTTGCCGATGCCCATCGGCAAGAGATAGGCTTTGTGAATCGGGCAGTTCTGGCAGAAGCGATCGCCAGCGGTGAAATTCTTTACCACCCCTTCGGCTTTCTCCATTTTCATCACCGTCGAGACAAAATCTCTACCCTTTACCATCTTTGCGTTTCTCCAAACCACCGCAGGCTAGGCATGGGTCGTCAGCTCATTTCTGCATGGGAAGAACACAGCAGGAAGTGCGGCATTACAAAACTGCGCCTAAAATGCCCGTTGGACATAGAAGCTAACGGCTTTTACAACAAGATGGGATTTGATCGAGTACAAATTGAGCCTGGTAAACGTCGCTCTTTGGTTGTTTGGGAAAAGATATTATGCGGTAATGCTCTGACAACTCCCAAGTTTGTGGCGGCTGTAAGTGCTGGTGGCCCTGAAATTGAACGCAGTCGGCAGTTGTGGAATTCTGGTGGCGATCGGCGTAATCCCTTTGCTCACGTTCTTTACTCACCGATAACGTGCCCAGCTTCTACTACAGAATACTTTCGTCAACAAAAAGATGTGGGAAACATTTCTGAAGTCTGGCTAGATTGCGGTGCATATCAGGTGCAACAGGGGAAATTTACTTACGATCAGCTGCTGGAATTTTTAGATAATTTTTATCACAATAATACCTGGGCAGATGGGTATGTATTGCCCGATATCGTACCCATCTCAACTGATTCGGATGAAATAGTGGAGTATAAAGTTCGCGAAACGCTTTACCATTGCGAAAAATTTTTCAGTAAAATGCCCGTTCGCGTACAAGAACGCGCGATCGCCCCTGTACACGGACGCAATATTAACCAAATCAATCGCTGCATTGAGACCTATGCAAAAATGGGCATTACCCGTATCGGCTTCGGCTCCTGGGGAACATCAGGCCCAAACGGCAGCGTTAATGTGATTTCTCAATCCAGTTTGGCATTGTTTAAGATTGTTTGCAGTATCGCCAGCGAAAAAAACATGAAAGTTCACTGCTTTGGCATTGGTGGCCCAAACAGCTTTTATCGCCTCCGCAACAACTCCCTTGTACCCCATAGCTTAGATAGCTCAACCTGGTCAAAAGCAGGAGCCTTCGGCAGCATCTTTTTTCCGGGTACTTCTCAAATTCAAATAACCGTTAGACGCAGCTTTGAAACTACTAAAGCTGGTCTAGAGGAACTCAAACAATCTACGCAACATTCATGTTATTTTTGTCAAAGTATTGATAAATTGAGAACCAGTCGAGAATATCGGATTATGCACAATTTGACAGCTTGGTTGGATACTTTAGATCGCGCTTTATGAGCAACAAATTAACTTTACACATTCAGCAAAACACGACGCTAGAAAGAGTAGCTGCAATTCTTGATTTTTTAAGAAATCAAGAAACAAATTTTGAACAACTTGCGTCTACTTGTAATTTAGGACTTTCCGTTCTCCAAAAGGTAGTATTCCCATTCTTGCGGAACCTTTCAATTATTTCAAAAAAAAATCCACCCTTACTGACACCTCTTGGTCAAATAGCAGCTAAAATTCAACAGTCTAACCCCGAATTGCTAGGAGATTTTTTACATTTGGTAATTTATAATCTGCACCAAGAAGAAGTTGAAAAAAGGTTTTCTTGGACTTATGCTACAGTTGTACAACAACTCTGGTTGCGAAAAGAAGTTGTTTTATCACCGCCCGAAAAAAAGTCCCTAGTTGGAGAAGTAATTGAAAAGGCTGCTGTGAAGTTTGAACTACCTACCAGTGAAATAGCATTCAGTGATACGAGTGTGGCGGGTGTCCTCAATTGGTTGCGATCGCTATCACCCAGTGTCATAGAACCAGAAGGCAAATACGAGCACTTTAGCCGCCGCTACTTTACCGCTGCTCCTATTTTACTTAAGGCAGTAGACACAATCTACAAGCAACGGCAACGAACCTATGGAGTCAAGATTTTCTTGCGAGAAGAAGTTCAAGACGCTATCTGTCAAATGTTGTTGCTAGATCCGAGCGGATTAGATGGTAGCATAGATAATGCTAAATGCACCTATGATTATGACCAAGGTGGCTTCTTTGACTGTGGCTATGAAGGGGGGTACGGACAATGGGTAATGCTGACCAAATCCCCTGATTGGACTCAATTGCTTTAAGTAAGTATTGACATTCTCCGAGACAAATTTTATATTTACAATCCATGAAAAGATTATTAGAACAACTAGACTTGATCCAAGCAATTGTCGATACAGTCAATCCCTCCCAGATAGAAAATGATCCTCAAGAAGTAGCCAGAGTTTATGATTTATATGCAAGCAGCTATAACCCAATTGAACCCGTAAAAACTCTAAAAGACCATTTGATTGAGGAAATTTGTAAGGGTAAACCTGTCAACGGTTACCTAAGTGCTGACTATGGTTATGGCAAGACAGCAACACTAATTTATTTATGGCAGCAGTGTCAGAATCATAAGATAGTAGCGGTGCCGCCGTTCAAGTTCAAAGAACTGGGAGACTTGATGGTTGCCACTTATGGCTGGATAAAAACGTGCGTCCAACCAGAACTTATTCCTCAAATTGAGACGCTGTATCGCAAATATGGCTTGAAGTCTCAGCAAAATATAGCAGCAGAAATAGCGCTCAAGTACAAGTTATCTGAAGACAAAGCTTTAAAAATTATTCAACAATTAAACACTGACACCACAAATACTGATAATGTTTTAAATTTTTGGCAGGAGACAGTTCCCATCCTCCGACAAGCAGGTTTTGCTGGTTTAGCAATATTTGCAGATGAAAGCCAAGAATTCCTGCGAACAGAAGAAGGTGCTAGCGTTCGCATCCAGATTTTGAGCGATTTAGTTAAAGGAATGCGAGCTTTGGGTTCTGCGCCTGTTGCATTAATCCTAAGTATGCCGACTACTCCGACTGAATCAGCTATTGAAGAACAAGCTGGTGATATTATTCACCGTATGAAGGAACAGAAAGTTTCCCTCAGATTAGCTGGTGCGTACAACTCTGAGTTCCCTGGAAAACTTTGGAATTCTTTGTGTACTAATTTTCTGGAAGATAAGGCGCAGCAAAATCACCTGGCACATCCAGCAACAATTGAAAGTTTGGGGCAATTATGCGATCGACAAAACCTCAGCAATGGCCCCCGCACCGTCATTGAAGTATTTAAACGCATCGTCCATTTTGCCCAAAATAATCAGCGTCCCTACACTCCTTTAGATTTGATTCAGGATTATCTAGAAGGACAAGTGCAGTTATATGGCACTGAACAACACAAAATTAGCAATACTATCAAAACCTTGGAGCCGTTGATCTCCTTTCCCAAACACTCAAAAGGACGAGAAGTAATCAAGCTACTTGCTGGTTTTCCGTCAGGTGTTTCAGAAACTGTAGCTAAAGAATTTAACCTCTTAAAGGAGTTGAAAAAACTAGCCGAAGATGACAATTTTTACGGTCTGCACATTATACAACCTACAGAGCATAGCTTTGCTTTAGTCGCTCTTCTTCAGACAAGCATCCCCACAGTTGTAGATAAAATTCTTAATCGATTTCGTCAGCAATGGTTGGGAGAGTGGAACGATGCTAAAAAAGAAGAGATGGCAACAACCATTATCAAATCTGAAATTACACCTTTACTTTTTCCACTTTCTAGAGCGGGTCAAAAAGCTAATTGGTCTTGGCGTTATAAAGGGGAGTGGAAGGAGGACAGATTTGGATTTTTTAATTTATTAACAGGTGCTCCTGAGAGATATAATGCTGAATTTCCCAAGCGTTCTATTGTCATTAGTGTCGGGAGTAAAAATTCCGGTTTGATGAGGTTTAAACCCCCAGAAGAAACTCACTTAGATTGGCGATTTTACTTGACTTATGACCAAAAAGCAACTATCGTCCCACAAGTTTTAACTGCGATCGCGGGAACCAATCAAGTAGACTTCCATCTTCAGTTAAGTCGAAGTTTTACAGGCGAATATCCCACATCCTTCGGCTTACTCCGCAAAGTCATGCCTTCCGAGCAATGTTCGGTTTGTACGCTGTTGAGTTTGTCTCATTATATTCAAGACTGGCTCTCGAAAAATCCTGAAGTCAGCAAAGCCGATCGCTCTAGATTAGAACACCATCGTCAAGAGTGTCACCAGTATGCCATGCGATTACTGTTTCCCGCGATTGCACCTCAAAATTGGGAAATTGTAGGTCTAAAGGGTGTAAATGGTGCGGAGAATAAACTTATAGAATCCGTTTTCTATCAGAAATGTAAAGCTTTGTTTCCCGATTATAACTCTTTCTACAATAGTCTGCGTCCGACCTTATTAAAATATAAGTTACTGCTAGAAAAAGTACCTCTATCTGTTCGCCGGGGTCGTCAGTTGTATCAAGTTTCCAAAGAAGGATTTGAAAATTTGTTTGAAATGACGAGTTCGACGCTGCCTAGTGTTTTAGCAATTTTCAAGCAGCACAGTCTGATGACTGGTGAGAAAATTGCCAAACGGAAAGAAGGAAATTCCCACATCAAATTTACAGAACATCCTCTGGAATCATTTATTAAAGAGAAACTGCAATCAAAAGGGATAATACAAACACTTGAGACGGCGTGGGGTCAGCAAGACATTAAAGTATTAGAGTATTCAAAGTTATGGAAAGAAGTAAAACTGCTTGGCTATCTTGAAAATGAGTTTCAAGAAGCTCTTGAATGGTTGCAACGGCGACGTTACATAGAGTGGGAGCGTTCGACGGATGTTGTCCGCGAAGCCAGTTTGGAATTAGAGCCAGATGAGTTAAATGGTCAATTAAATGAACTTTTTGCCAGGGTTTCTTCGTTAATTGAAACTTTTGATGAGACGCTTTTACATGAAATCAACGAAAATATAAATGAGGAGCAAAAAATTCTTGATACTAACTACGAGTCAGATGTAGCTCTCGACCAAGTTCATCGAAATATACAAGCGAATCAGGAACGTCTGGAAGGATTTTGTAATGAGAAACGGTCAGTTATGCAAAAAGAACTGCGCGCAATTAAACTTAGGTTAGAAAAGTTCACTAGCGACTTGAATGCTTCTAAGGTTAGTCAGATAATTCTTGGCAATAGTGGTCTTGAAGCTTGTCTAAATGACCACAGAACGAATTTGGCAAGGCAATTAAATCAGCTAGATAAAGATTGCATAAGTCTAGCTAGTTCGCTTAAAACAAATGAAACCGATATACTGGCATTGCATCGTCAGCTAAACCATTGTCCGCAGTTTTTGCCAACTTGCGAAAGCACTAAATTAAGACTTGAGGAGTTGGTAGACGGTTTAGAGAAGTGGCGGATTATTCTAAATCGGGCACAGATGTTACGAGAGAATTTGAATAACAACCCAGAGCGCCTGATGCGTTATGATGATGACTTTGTTGACCGGGTTGTTACGCATTTTAGTAATAATCAGCTTGAGAGTTTTAGACAGTATGAGATTCTGCAACAACCTTTGGTTGAACTTGAAGAAGAAATTAGTGGTGAGCGGCGATCGCGTCGAGAAGCTTTCGAGCAAATACTAACTCGCTACGAAGCGTTACTGGCTCTAATTTCAATTAATGAATCTCCTTTGAAAAATCTATGCAAATTTGATGATGAAGACCGGGATGGCTCTTACCACATTCTGAGACGAGTTTTTGAGGAAAATTTGCAAAAATTGTGCGAAGGTTGGATTTCAGAATGGGAGCAACTAGAACGTGATTTTTCCTTTATTTCCCAAGAACGCGACCAAGATGTGACTGAGTTTTTGAGTCAACTCACTGATTTAAAAACACAGCTATCATTACAAAGAGATCAGTTACCATCTGCGCTCGCGTCAGCGTTGCGGAGCAATATCGACAGCTTAGCCAACCTTGAAGAACAGATAAACGAACTCAAATCTATTTTTGAACGTGGTCAGGTTCTTCAGGATAAATTGAAAGAAATTAATTTTAAAAGAGATGAAAGTCTTCTGGAGCAAGAAAGACAGCTTTTAAATGTCATTAGCTCTGACAACGGTGCGATCGCCATTAGCCAACTTCGTCAAAATTTGCCACATAATCAGGAGGTATGGGAACTTTTAAAGACTTTGTACAAAAAGGGACATTTAGAGATTATGCTTCGCCGTCGGGATTAATCTTTAAAGGGTGAGGACTCCGGCTCATATCAAATCCTCTCTTCATCGGAATTACTCATCTCTCTATTCTCTGTGTCCTCTGCCCTCTCTGCGGTTTAATCATTCCGGTGCAGCCGGAATTGATATCATTTGTTAACAGACCTGAGCGATCAGCCTCTTCCGGCGGATGGTGTTTCTACCACTTATGTTCGCTCCAGGTTGCGTTAGCAAAGCTTACCGAGGATCTGAGGTTTATGGGTTCTCCTCTCAAGGCGAGACCCTAACGGTTTAATCGATTACCTATTTGCCAGATTTGGTGATAACCTTGAGAAGGTAAGTTGCATTCAGGAGGTCTTAACCCATATAGCAGAGAGCAGTAAAATATTGTGACATTAGTGTTTACTGCAATAGACTCAACCTTTTACTTATACGCTTAAAGGTACTATGTCCAAGATAATTCCAGTTTTTTACTTACCCAAAGAGTATTATGAAGAGGACATGAGGATACTGGCAGAGGGGCTTGTAGCTAATCAAGGTCTGACCTTAAAGGCTGCATTGTCTTGGCTGGAAGGTAAGCTAGTTACTCATAAGGCACATAAAGGAAAGCCAGCAGGAACGCCCATGTCGGCTACAACTATAAAAAACTATTTAGCTGGTTTTTATGTTCTCGATATTTATAAAGCAGATGGTCAGTTATATTCAGAAACTAAGCCTGAAAAAACCAGAGCATCAATTTCTGTTCAGTCTCAAATAGAAGTTATTAAACCCTTAGAGACTCTGGCTAAAAAGTCTTCTTCTCTTGAAGTGTTTAATGAAAATTTAACTCAAATTTGTTCTCAGTATTCCCAAATTGTTAAAACTTACAGTAACGATAGATTTTTACTTTTTGAAAAGTATCAATTATCAGAAAACCCTGAACTGGCTCAACTTCAAGAATTATTAATACAACATTGTGGCTATAGCTATGTTGGTAATCCAGGGGTGGGTTATCTCGATCTGTTTTATAGACACAAGATACAAATTGACAATTACTTAAACCTTTTAGACTTTATTTTAAAAAATTACCGCGATATTGCCCAGAAAAGTCTGGGTCTAGTTCCAGTTGCTCAGATTCGTGATAGAATTATGACGCAAGGATCAGATTATACGGAAGAACACTTTAAAAAACATCTGATTCAGTTGCAACTGACTCACCGCATCGAATTAAGGACAACCAAGTCTCAGCTTGCCCGTAATATGGGAATTGAGTGTATTGACATTCGAGGAGTCAATTACGGATTTATCAAACTTCTAGAACCTGCTATTGCTGTCTAAGTATGTCCTATCAAGATGTTAAGGGAAACCTTGTACCGCCTGCTCTAAATCCCTACGTCGCTTCTGGCTCTGCTATGTCAGTATTAGAGCAGAAATATGACTTTACAATTGTTCATACAAAGTTTATTAACAATCTCCTGGAAGAGGTTAGACAATCACTCAATATAAAGAGACCAATAAAACTATTTTTTGTTGGAGATTATGGATATGGCAAGACAACTTTATTAAATCTTATAGCCAAAGAATTTCATGATAGAAACGGCATCTGCATACCCATTAAATTCTCTGAGATAGTTACGCCTATTGCAGCGTCCAGCCAGCCAGATAAGCACTTTGAGAGTCTTCTTGGAGCCATTTTTACCAAGATGTATAACGTTTTGATTAGAGAAGGATGTTTGACTAAACAAGATGAAGTATTATTCGAGAAGATAGAGTTTATCGATTTATTTGAAGTTTTTTTGGAAATGCTGAATCGAACGCAGAAACAGAATATATTAATTGCTTTTGATGAAGTAGAGCTCCTCTTTTCCAACCTAGAACTAAAACTTTCATATTTTATGACTTTTTTGCACGGGTTGTCCGAAAAATTTTCAACCAGACCGGGTTGGGGATTGTGTATAAGTGTCACTCAAGAATACTACAGTCAAATTATTTCAGAAGCTAAACAGTTACAAGAGGCTAGGTTTAACTTTAAAATTATAACTCCTCTACCTTTCTCAGAAGTGAAAGAATATATAGAAACAAAAAACAGTTCAGTTACTTTTAGAACAACTAATAAAATTTATCCTTTTGAAGAGGAAGTAATTGATTTTATTACAGTAGTCTCTGGAGGAGTTCCAAGATATGTAGAAACTATTGGCCAATTGCTTTGGGCAGAAGCAGAACCCCACCACACTTCGGTTAGTATTGAAACTGCTAGAAGAATTTTCAGTAATACTTATCGAGTTTACGCCTTATCATATTTCTCAGAGTTACGGGACAGTTTCAAGTTTTCGGAAGAATCTGAGGCTTTTTTGAATATTCTCTTTTTTAGCGGTGGGAGAAGGCAGTCTATTCCAGAGCTTTTGAAATTGAAGGATGCTTGTTCAATTTCATATTTTTATGGACTGTCCGATGAAAAAGCTGATTATAGGTTGAATAGAGCACGTGTAGAACTTAAAAATAAGTTAGGATCGGAGTATTTAGAAGTGTTTGGGCAAAGACCATATAGGTACACCCTCACTAGCTTAATTTTCCAAGATATCTTCCGTTCCCGTGAAAGAATTTAATAAGAAAAAGCGTCGAATATATGACCCAAAAAGATTCTAATCAGTACCTCAACTTAAAGGGAGATAATATAACGAAGGAAATTAAATTATTGCGAAGAAAACAGTCAGATATAATGAACCCCTATAGAAGACCTATATCTTCTATTTTGCCAGAAGAAAGACAGGTAGAAAATACTTTATTATTTGATGAAAAAACGGACAGCGAAGCTTATTATGATAGGTTTTCTAACTGGGAAGGTTCTATATCAACGAAAAAAATCCGAGACTGGCTGAATCAATTTGAAACTACTATGGATAAAAACATAGCACATATACTTTTGAGTAAGTTTCAGTTTTTCTCGAAAACTGATATTGAATCAGCTACTCGAAATTTACAGGAAAAATTACTTGACTTACTTCTGAGAAAAGAGAATCTTTGGAAAGCTTTTCGTGACGATCCTAAAGTTGCTTTGAAAGATAATGAAGCTGAATTTAAAAAATGGTTGAGAAATAAGATTATTAGATATGCTATGTTGCCTTCACCTTCAGATACATCTGTTGAAAGTCAACATCGACTGTGGGCAATTTATGAAAGATCGGCTCTTACGGCTACTAGCTCTACTGATGGCAAAAAAATCAGACCTCTGAGCGAGTATTTTCAAGCAGGTAAAGGAGACCATGAAACATCAGTTTTTGTGTTTATGGACTATACTAACGGTTCTGGTAATCAACTCGCCAAATGTATTCGGAAAATCAATAAGTTACTCGAACAATATCCTGCATATCAACAGTCATCGTTTATCTTTATGTATGTAGTTCAAGCTACATCATTCAACTTAGCTAGTATAGAATTTGCTCCTGAGAACAGTGAGATTATCTATTATAAACCCATGCTTGGCTATAAAAGCCAAGAAATTATGGATATTCTCGCTAACCACCAAATATCTGAATCAGAATATGGTGATTTCATAGAAAAATATTGCCTGCGTGCTTCTGGAAAATCATCCGTAGGCTATCGTGAGTCGGGAGCCTTAACCTGCCATCATTATAGTTGTCCCAATAATACATTACCTTTTTTTCATAAACCCAGTACAAATTGGGAACCGCTTTTTAGAAACAGTCAAACACCAAGCGCCACTCGCTATAAGCAAAAATGATTTGCTAGACAAAAATCTACGCACAATCTCCCGGTCTCCGCAGTACCATAAACGGGTTAGCAGCCTCCACCTGATAACCAGGATACTGCGATCGTGCGATCGCCACCGCTGCAATCCACTCTGGATGGTCATCATTCCATAAAGGATGTCGAATCATTTTGATTGTCCGCCGTCGAGCATTCTGGTGAACGTAGCCAGTGAGAGTCCCAAACGGCACCGACGCACCATAACCCAAGCGTTGAAGTGCAGCAGGAATTGGGCCTTGGACTAAGTTGAGCCAAGGATTCTGAAAATTGCCCCAAGAAGAGTTGAGATCGATCGCGGACGCAGGATTAGACACCAATCGTGCCATATCTAAAGCCAGTCGCCAATCCAATAACCCGTGATAAGCAAGGTTTTGATAGTCCCGCAAACACAAATTGCAGGAAGTATCACATTCACTTCCATGTGCTTGAGGATTCATCCACTGACTGGCAATACTTCCTGGAATCGTTGGATCTGCCCGTTCCATCAGTAGTTGAAACTCATTCGGTTGGGCGAGAAACCGACAATAACCCGCCCCATTTTCTAACTGATCGCAAAGAAAAGCTTGACCTATAATCGCTCCATTTTGCTCTAGCGATCGAAAACCGGCCTGCAACTCAAGTGCATCCACATCAAGCAGAGAAGCAGCCGCTACCCGCAGCCAGAAGGCAAAAGAATACCAAGCAGCACGGCCTTCAACTGTAGTTGGATTGGCAAATATGCCATTAGGCCATTGCACGAGATTAACTAGCAGAATATCCGTTTTTCGACGAGACAATAACGCTACTCGGTAGGCCGATCCAGACGTACCGACCATGCTAGAGGGGTCAGGAGACACAGCATAAGCTCCGGGTTTCTGCCGTCCAAAAACAGTTGCCTGCTGAAAGTCGAATCCCCCCTCGCCACCATTATCATTAACCGAAATGATATTGTCATTGAATGCAGATACAGAAGCATTAAGGACAAATGCAGGCGTGCCATTATTTGCACGCCTGCCATCATTCGGAGGGATACTCAAAGAAGGTCGTGTTGATCGCGGTTGCCACTCAAATTGCCCATCAAAGTCCTCTGGTTGCAAGTCTGTAAAAAATGCCTTGGGTTCCCTGGCATCAATGCAACGCATCGCATCATTTACACCGCAAACTGGACATTGAGTTGTTGGCGATCGCTGACCGCCAGGGAGTGGTTCATTTAAGGTTATGTGCGGGTAGATTACCGCTTGACAGTTACTACAAAGTCCGAGAGATTGGTTGCCCTGAGTGAGTGCTGGGACTAAGCCTGGTGCGGTCGCAATTGTGTTGCCTTGAGGATATAACTCAACTACACCACAGGCAGTGTGAACAGCTTTATCTTTGACAGTTTGCGACCCTGGAGCAAATTGGCTAATAGCTACATCGAGGTTGCGATCAACTATTCCTGTTTCTGGTGGCCATTGAGCGCCAGGTGACGGCCAGCGTGTGTAAAGCAAACGCACTCGCGTTGGAAAACCAAACATCGGTAATAACCCTGCATTTGCCAAACGTTCGCTCAGTGCATCTTGCGTATATGTGGGTTCGTTGACAACATTTTGAATGTCATTTATCAAGTCTTGGCGGAGATAATCCAACATTTGAGAATTACTAGCATTCGGTAATGTTGTTTGCACCCGCAAAATATCTAAAACTGACAAAATTGCTGGCTCATTCGCTTGGTCATTCAACCAATTGGCGATTTCCGGTGCGTAATGAGTCCAATCAGTAACGGTGCCAAATTCACCATGTACGTTGTCAGTGCCATCAGATGTTAAACTAACTCCCATTGCTTCTAAATGCAATTTGGCAAGCGGGAAAGCTTGCCGCAAAACTTCTTTAGTGAGAACGCGCTGAAATATTTCTTCACTTTTCATCTCAACATAAGGCGGTGGCGGGGGGTCGCCTGTGATACTTTCAGGACGCTGGAAGTAAAAGTCATCGTGACTTCTGCCTCGACAGAAGGTAACAGCTAATGAAACTCCCGCAGAACGTCTGCCAGCACGACCTACCCGCTGTTGATAATTAAAGCGACGTGGTGGCATATTTGCCATCATTACTGCTAGCAATGCACCGATATCAACTCCCGCTTCCATTGTCGTTGTGACGCTCAGTAAATTAATTCCCTGAACCCGCCCAATTTCATTATCGATAAAGATGTCTTGGAACCAACGCTGGCGTTTAGTTCGCTCTTTTTTGTCAGTTTGACCTGTTAATTCCTCTGCATTCATGCGGAAGGGCTGACCTGATTGTTCTGAGAGATAGGTATAGTAATCAAAGTCAGTGGTTGTCTGTCCGGGTGTTAGATGAATTGTGGGAATATTGGGTTTGTCAAAACGGCGATCGCTGTTACATTCTGGGCAAACTCCAGCAGCAGGTTGAAGAAAGAAAGTATTGCATTGCAGACAACGGAATCCCGGACGCGAACCATCAGGGTTTGCCGGGGGTGGTAAAACAAGATAGAGCCGATCGGGATCGAGTGCAAGTCCTCCATTACTGGGTATGCCAACTTGCGACTGGATTAATTGTTGCTGGATGTCGGCTGGTGCTAAACCCGTTCTCGCAATATAACGTTGAGCAAAATTTGATAAATCCGAGTTATTTCCCAGGCGGAAATAAGGAAAATAGCGGTGCAATTTCCGAGTCCCTAATTGTCGGATAACTGCCTCAGTTGCTTGAATAAGAGTAGGCGTTGGGTTCCCTTGAGGTTGATAGCTAACCCAACCCTGTCCTAGTCCTTCAATTGTCCGAGCTATGTGTGGGAAAATAGCATACATCAATTCAGCGGTTAGCAAATCCTCTAACCGATTAATGTGATTGCTCTGTTGCGGTGTGGGAGAGACAATTGGTGTGACTGAATTGCTTCCCCAGTGATAACAATCAAACCAAGGTTGCCAATTTTGACCGCTTCCTTGTCCTAGTGAATATTTTAAAGCCCTAAAATCCGTCCCCCCCGGACAAATCCCGTATTCTAGTAGCTTATCTCTAACTGTTCGCCGCAAATCTAAAAGAAGAATTCGCCGTGGGAAGCGCTGGAGTAAATCGACCCATTGGTTGCGAGCCTGCGGGTTGAATGGGGGTGAATCCATCACCCAGCAAACAGCTTCATTTACTTGGGTAGAATAGGCATTGCCAAATCGGTTGCGCCTTTCCATATCGTCTGGGCGACTGGGTGATGTTACCGCAGCGTTAAGATTAGGATTTAAAGCCTGCAATCTAGCCAGTGCTGCTTGGTTATTCGCACAAGTGATGCGGAGAAAGGCTACCAGGTCATTCCAGTAATCTTGGAAAGATTGAATCAACAACATCCGAGCCATATCGCGATAATGATCTCGCTCCATTCCGGCTGCCAACTTCGCAGCATCCTGGCGGCTATCGGAGAAGATAACTAGCTTGCGAGATGAGCTACTCTGCTGTTGAGATAAGCTGGGTGGTGCTGGCATTTCTCTAAGCAAACCACTGGCAAGTACCTGACAAGCTTTCTGAAATCCGGTTCGGTGGAAACGCAGGGGAGTAGGAAATTTGTCTCGTCTTCCGTAGTCAGCATCACAGCGAGGACATTTACTTGGCAATGCTCGTTCTTCTGGATGATTGCCAGCAACGTGATATAGCCACCCTGGTATTTCTTCATCGACTTGTGGTTGAGTGCTATTCTGCGTAAGTGCGCCTGTAGTCCGATTTAACTTGGCACGAACCCATCGGCGTTTTATTTTGTCAAGCGTCCATTCTGGGTCTTGTGGCTGCGTATCCCAAACAGGTGTCTCTCCAGGCAAAGGCCAAAAAACTCTATAATTTCCGTAGCGTTGATTGAGAGTAATACGGTCAGGGATTCCCTCTAAATCTGGTTGATCTGGTGTAAGAATTTCTACATTTGTGTTTCCTATTCGTTGAGTAGTTTTGTTGTAGCCGCCAAGAAAAACCTCTCCACACACTTCACAAATAATTAAGTCCAAAACACGAGAACCACAGGAGCAGCTAAGGCGATGAGTGGCATGAATTGCCCCAACAGTCGGAGTATTCGGAGCGTTCTGCCTGATATGGCGATCAACTGCTGAATCGGTACAGTTAGGATTACAGCAAGCCCATAAGTTTTGCAAATTGTGGAAAAATAAATGACCGCGCACGGGTTGGGGCGATCGCCCCGTACTCACTCGTTGAGACATTCCCAATCCTAGAAGTAGCCCCCGCATCGCATCAGATACCAACCCATTACTCGCAGCACCAGAGAAAATTTGACGGTCTAAATCTGTTGGATTATTTGAGTTATTTGGGTCTATAACTTTCGTAGCCCTCACTGTAGGGTTAGGATTACTTGGATTAAGCAGACGATCGACTTCGCGGCAAGCATCCCTCAGTACATCTGCTGCGCCTAAAGTAGCCAGTGCTTCGCCAAGATGTTGTGGAGCACTTAGTCCAGATGCCGCCGGTTGTCCCAGTTGCATAACCAAATTAGACATAGCATTCCGCACCTGATTAGATACTGGATCTGGCGGTTGCATTTCCTGCAACGGGTCAGCTTGTACTGACTGAGCAAACTGGGCAAAAGCATTTTGATAGGTCGAAAAATTGAATCTTGCCCCTGGTGTTGGTGGGGTTTGTTGCCCTGTGATGAAGGCAAAATTATCGCGTCCAAAAAACTCACGCAAAAAGTCTCTACCTTGCTGATTTCGATCGAGACTTGCCGTTGTTGTCAAAATCCGTAGTTGTGGCGAGTCGGGTGTCAATCCCAAACGCGAATACAACAATCGCAGAATATAAGCAACCTCTGTCCCCGGCGTACCGCGATAAGCATGAAGTTCATCAATAATTAGGAAAAATTGGTTTTCTGGGTCGCTTGCCAGCCAGTTACGAGTTTCATCAAAGATATTGTTTTCGATACTCCGCATCATCATAATGTTGAGCATCGAGTAATTAGTAATCAGAATATCCGGCGGACTATCTTGCATATCCCACCGAGACCACATTTCACCGCCATCAAGTCGCGGGAAGTAGTAAGGCAAATCGGGCATATCCTGAAGCAGAGAAGGATTATTTTGAATTGCTATCTCTACCTGTTGCCGCTGCTGTTCAATTTCTCTTAATTCGTTCCTCAGTCGTTTGATGCTATCGTCTTTTTGGATTCCTGAAACAGGCGTTTGTCCGGTATAACGACCAAAAGTAATTCGGTTTCTGCCACGTTCTCGATCTAACCACTGATGTACTGACGGTGCTTCCAGTGCTTTTCTCAGCCGACGCAATTGGTCTTCAACTAGCGCATTAAGAGGATAGAGAATCAAGGCACGGAGAGCTTTTGGTCGGGGTGTATGCGCCAATTGAGATACGCGATCGACCTTAGAATTTACATCTTTATCCCACCAACGATGATTTGATGGCGGTTGGGGATTAGCCTCCCAAGTTTGGGATTCCCTTGCTAATTGTGCGAAAAGCGGTAAGAGGAAACATTCGGTTTTACCGGAACCCGTACCAGTAGTCACGACTAAATCTCGTTGGTTAACCAGCACTTCCCGCAGGCTTTCCCACTGGTGTTGATAAAGCTGGACTCCCGGATCGAAAATCATTTGCCCAAGTTGTGCCAAGTTGTGGTATTCGGAGGGCAGTTGATTGGCTGCGGCTGACAAATTCATCCCCGATGATGGATAAATCGGGACAGGCTCAACTAAAGGAGGCTGACTCAAGATGCCTGGTTGCTGTAGGAGGCGATCACGTTCATCAGCCAAAGCGCGGTAACGCAGGGGAAAGGCACTTTTGATATATAGCTGATAAATGCGATCGAGTCTTTGATACGCCCCAACTAAGTCATGCACTGGCAGGCACCTCTGAGCACTTTACATTAAGTTTATCAGTTATCAGAGAAATTACTTCGATCGGCACGTTCTCGTAGAGCAACCAGGAATTTTGATAAGTCGGGAGTTGTCCAGATGCCAGCACTAGAGCACGTTCGTAAATTTCAGGCCAACGCTGGGAGATAGGTATTGCTAAACGCCAGTTAGCGCGATCGTAATGTGCAACGCATTCAAAGCCACTGTGCTGCAACGCCAGAAATCGCAAGCCGTACCAGTCTCCTTGTAGCCAGATCGCGCTTTCTTGGTCATAAAAGAGTGTATAGTGGGGGCGATCGCGATAGCTCTCCTCCCTCATCCACATCTGGTACATACCTGTTTGATTGGGAGAGATGCAGCTAACAAAATCATTACTATTAAAGCGCTTCCATTCGTATAAACTCGGCACAATTCCCTGCAAGCTTCTGAGACTCTGCTTCCAAGTAGCAAGATTGGGTAAAATTTCAGCAAGTCGGCTTGATACTTCCCCAGCGTAAATGATAGAAAACTCGCTGGTCTGGCTTGTAATTATATTAAAGTCACTCACATTCAGACGAATACAAGGCGGTGCGTCTCCTCTTGGTTGGTGACTGGGAATTATATCTGTATATTTTTCCAACTGCTTCAGCAACTTGATGCTGCGTTGACCGCAAAGAAGAAATTCTGGAGAGTGCGATTTAATTTTAACGATAGCTGTAGGAGCAATAGACCATCGCGCACCGTCTGAAGAACACTCAATATGCCCAAGCAACCTAAGCCTCCGTAAAATGCGTTTTGGTTCCTGAAGTTTCAGAGCATCGCAGGCTTTTTTGAAAGATTCCCACGTTCCGCAACCAAGGGCAGATAGCCAGTAGAGGAGGTGTTCGTAACGGTCGGAAAGTGCCTCAATATCGACGAGTGACGATTGATTGATAGGCGATGAGGCGATCGCGTCAAATGGGTTGTCATAGGTGACTTTCTCTACAGGCTGATAAGGAATGGGGTTAGTGTAATCTTTAACATCATGGGCAGCGCCAACCATAGGTTTTATCTGTTCATAGGTAAAGCTCTTATTGCCGGGAACTGCGGAAATTTTAAAACACGGAAACTTGAGCAAACTTGAGTTGATGATTTCTGGAGGTATTTCTCCTAATGTGCTACTTTCGATTGCGAGAAAAAAATAAAAGTTTTTTCTCGATTTTACTCCTTTTTCCAGCCGCAAAAGTGGCACATATTGACTGATATTTTGTTTTTGTATTTGCTTGGAAACTTGCTCGATAAGTTCTTTAGGGTTCCCCTTGTATGAAAATCCTATGTACCAACGTTGAATTTTAGCCATTTTACCTCTGAATCTATTTAACTTTATTAAGTCCAGGACTAAATTCAATTACTGAATGACGCTGCCACAAATATTATGCCGTGAACCGATAGGCATCAATTCACGGCTTGAAGGTTCTTCTATTGACAGACAACTCCAATCAACAATTCTGACAAAGCGCTCGCTCGATTCACCTCCACAAGTAGCTTTTACGAGGTAGTCACCTGTACTAGGAAAGTTAACTAAAATGGGAATATTTGTACTTTGCTGCAACTTTTCCAAAATTTTGGAATCATCCGATAATCGAGTTACCTGTAAATCAACTGTGGGGTGGAAGCCAAAAACAGTTACTTGAGGGCTATGTCCCTCTAGCCATGCACCCAGTTGGGGTACGCGCAAACCACCTGAAAAGCTGATAGATAAACGGACACTGGGTTGCAAAGCATCTTTAAGCTCTTGATTTTTGATAAACACTCCCTCCCAAGCCTGGGAAATAACCATGCACAGGTGAATTTCAATCCAACTAGAATTTTCAAATACTGGTTGTGGTTCAGCGTTCCATTTTAATAACTGCTCATCTTGTAAACGTTGGATGTCTGAGAGCAGTTCTTGTTTGCAAAGTAGGATAAATGGCGTACCGAGGGATGGCGTTCCCCAAGATGCGTAGGCTCCTGAATCTGGATTATCGGGATCGGGAATTAATATCCAAAAGTCACGATCGGGCAAAATCAGGGAATCCAAGTCTGTATGGCAAGTAATTTGATATCTTGCACCGCGATCCAATTCATTTACATTGATTGGATAATCTAGAGGGAAATACCATCCAGGGCGTTCCTTCCGAAGCTGCTGAACATTATTTCTGTACTGAACTTGTACCGATTCTAATTGTCGTCCTTTGAGCTGTTTCGGGTAGAGATAGTAATCAACTTGACCAAAAAATAGGTCTTCAGTGCGATACAAACCCGCAAAAAGGTGACGGCTCCAAGTGCGTACCCCTTGTTTGAGAGTTACTGGTTTTCCCTCATTTTGCCACTGTTCGTAAACTTCGTAAATTGCTTCGGCAACGGCTTCATAGCGCTGCCTGTTGTCAGTCAGTAACTCTTTTAAGTGTTGGCAAAGCCTCGGTGTCTCGCGGCGGACATGAGTAAATAAAGTTTGGGCATCCCATTGGGATGTCCATTGCTTTTCGTTAAATAGGTCTAGAAGTCGGTCTTTATCAGCGTGGCGCAGAAGAGATTGCGAAATAGGATAATTTATATAGGTAGTTGGGCCACCACGACCCCGATCTGCTGAAGGTAAAAATCCCTGTTGCCTTAGCCAAAGATTCCACTCTTTCCATAGCGGTTCTTCAGCAGCGGAACCAGATTCCATGCCCGGTGGACGACGAGCGTCGGACAGACCAAAAATTTCCTGCAATCGCCGGAAGTAGTTTAGTTCTGATATTTTTTCTTCCTCAGCCATCTGATAGGCGGCTAGGACTGTGGCACTCAGAAAGGCAATACTTTTGGGTAAACCGTCAGAATCACACCCTCGCAAGTTGCCCAAATTAACTTGTCGGTCAACAATAACTTTTTTTCTTACGGCAATCAGAAAGTCATCGCGACTGTTGTCGGCGACGGCTTCCCTTCCGAATTCTCGGCCAATGCGATCGAGTACATCGTCGTCAACGCTCAGGTAGAGTTTAGTACCGCGCGGTACGCCACTGGTGAAGTAAGACACTAATGCCCGGTTCCAATCTCTGTAGCTTGCCATTATTGCTGTTTTCGATCGCTTTTCGCTTCTTTAGCTTACCATCTGAGCCGTTTGTTAAAATTATCCCTGGTTTGTGCGACTATTGGTAGCTAATGAGATCGAGCCAGTCTTTGTGCCGTTCAAATGTGCCGTTATAATCATTTTTTGTGGCAGATAATGTACGGTATAAAAGTATAATTTATAGCTTTATTGCTTGATAAAAACATGAATACATTTTACGATCGCACTCTACGAGCAATCGCCAGTTTCAAAGGCATAGACTTCTTAAAGAAGGCTATACAGATTTCTTTGACAAGCGGAAACTATAGACTTTCAACGTTCAGGTAGTCCAATTTTAGGAATCGAGAGCAAGCTGCGTCTGCGACTCTCAATTTGAATCGGATAAGGCATCAATGAAGCCAGGAATTCCATACTAACTTATTTTTGACTCTGCAACAAATATACCAGAATTTTTTGAGTCAGGTATTCTGCCGATACACGTAGGGCTTTTGACGGGGGTGACAACCCGTCAAAAGCCCTACTTCATCCACCAGATTGCAAAGGTTCGCTCCCGGACGGCGAGGACTCACGAAATAAGAGCCAAATCGATCGATATTTTGGGCCGTTAAAGGCGTAAAATTTAGTATTTATAATGCCACTTTGAAAGAGTAAATGCTCGACTTACTCCCAGAGCAACAGCCCTCAACCTTGAATTTGCCCTATCCGGTACCCCTGACTCAGCATCCAGCAGCAGTGTACCTCGACAGTTTGGGGAGCGAACGGTCAAAGGCAACCATGAGAGAAGGACTCAATATCATGGCCCGAATGCTGACGAGCTCTGAGTGTGACGCAATGACTTTGAATTGGGCGGCATTGCGCTACAAACATACTGCGGCTCTACGCTCAGCCCTTGAGAAAAAGTACGCCCCCGCGACGGTGAACCAAATGCTGTGCGCCCTGCGGCGGGTGTTAAAGGAAGCTCTGCGGTTGGATTTAATCGACCCAATAGATTACAGTAAGGCGGTGGATGTCAGGAGTATCAAGCAATCGGGAAAAGTTAGGGGGCGGGCGCTAACGCTCTCTGAGATTGCTGCATTGATGCAAAGCTGCTCTGGTAAGACTCCTATTGATGTTAGGGATAAGGCGCTGATTGCTATCTTGCGAGGGGGTGGCATCCGTCGCGGTGAGGCGGTTAATCTGTTGAGGCGAGATTTTAACTTATCCACGGGAGCGCTGTTCGTCCGAGAGGGCAAGGGCAAGAAAGACAGGACGGTTTATCTCCCGGAGTCTGCTTGCGTTTTGGTGTCCGAGTGGCTGGAGTTGAGGGGAGAGGCTCCGGGCCCTCTGTTGTACCCGATTCGGAAAGGGGGAGAAATTCAGCGCCGGCGCATGACGGAGGATGGTGTGTTGAAGATTGTGCAGCGGCGGGCGTTCCTCGCTGGGGTGGAGTCTTTTAGTCCCCACGACTTCCGGCGCACGTTTTGCTCGGACCTCCTCGATGCTGGGGTGGATATTGTTACGGTGCAAAAGTTGGCGGGTCATGCTTCTCCGGTAACTACGGCAAAGTATGACAGGCGTGGGGAGGAAACTAAGCGGCAGGCCGTGCAGCATTTGAAGTTTTAGCGCTTTGTGACGTTCTCTCCCGTTAAGTGCTGACGCACTACAAAACAATACGGTTTACTTAACGTTTTTGACGAATTTCTTTTCACGAGTTTATAGGCAATACAGGCATTCTTCGCCAGTCAGATTGTTCTTAAGTTAACCGTATTGCACTATAAAAGGTGGACAAGACTGACATCTAGGACTCTGATGAAACTTATAGCTCCTTTATCAATAGCCTCTGCTAATTCTGGGTTGAAGCTACAGAATAATTGGCTGTTGTCAGGTTTTTCGTAAGCTACTTGAACAACATAATACCAGTTTAAAAAGATCGTGCAACAGTAGTGGCAGTAGGTTGAGCGATATGAAGTTTAATCCAATAGGGAACCAAGCTTGACTTGGTAGTTCGTTCCAAGCAACAAATAAAGTATTCAACGGAGTTCCGACCGCAGTAAAAGCAGCCGACGCTGGTTAATTTATAATATCTGTTGGGCAAAGGCAATCGCCGCCTCTGAAATGCGTTCCCTTGGAAATTGTCTATAACTTTCGCCACCGCGCATCCACTCCCCGTCCCACACATTTAATCCTTCCCTCATCCCGTTCTTGACGCAAAATGCGACGAATTAAATCTACAGAAACCACCGGACAACGCTGCTGTAACTCTCGCATCGAAAAATCCCAAGGCAAACTCTCAATTGCCTGTAAAACCATTGCCGTTTTCGTTCCTTTTGCTCCTCCAATCACCCCAACCCGCTGCTCAAATTCTCGATAAGATCCTAGTAACATTACGCCTAAAAAATACTCAGACCAAGGTAACAAGCTATGCTTACCCTCATGCCAATTTTGAGAAGATTGGTATAAAGCATCATAATAACTTTCTTTCGTGTGCTCCACAATTTGTTCTAAACTAATAAACTGCCCTACTTCATAACCCGCTTGATACAACAATAATAGGGTCAGCAATCTTGCCATTCGTCCGTTACCATCCAGAAATGGATGAATGCACAAAAAATCGAGAACATAGCTAGCAATCAGCAACAATGGTTCAATCTCACCTTCACTGGAAAATAGATTAAATTTCTCATGCAACTCTTCCATAGCCTGAGATGTGGCATAGGCGGCAACAGGAGTAAATCGCACTATTTGTCTACCATCAGTTGTGGTTGCCGTAATTAGATTTTCTGTTGTTTTCCAACAGCCACCTAAACCGACGCTAAATTGATATAAATCGCGATGAAACTGCAAAACAATATTCGGAGTAAACGGAATATAACCATAGCTAGCGTGAATTGTATTCAGTACATTCCGATAGCCTGCGATTTCCTGTTCCGAACGATCCCTTGGTGCTGTGCGTTCCGTTACTAATTTGCGAATTCGCGCCAGAGGAACGGTAATTCCTTCAATGCGGTTAGAAGATTCGGTACTTTGAATAATCGCAGTTTGCCGCAAAGTTTCTAGCACTTGTGGCGCTTGTTGCTTGTATAATTCCTGCTTGCCTTTGTACTCCCCAATTAAGCGAATCGTTTGTAGCAGTTTTTGGGTAATCGGTTGCTGGGTTAAAAAGGTCTGTTCAAAAGATTTCATTGATTAAAAGCACCACTGTAATAGCCATTGAGCCACTTAGGTCTATTATATAAGTATTTTTAATATAGGTACTACCCTGGTCACAGTACCTATATTAAAGGTATTGTACCCGATCCATCTGTATAGATGCGTGTTTAAAAAGGCGCGGCGCGTGTTTAAAAAGGCGCGGTGCGTGTTTAAAAGGCGCGGTGCGTGTTTAAAAGGCGCGGTGCGTGTTTAAAAGGCGCGGTGCGTGTTTAAAAGGCGCGGTGCGTGTTTAAAAAGGCGCGGTGCGTGTTTTCTCGCTATGAAACAACATAAGCTGTAACGCGCACGCTGACTGGGGGGTTGGTGCGGTTGCCAATCATGGCGGCTAGGGTGGACAGGTTTTGGTGTTGGGGGTGCAAACCTGTTATTTGACCGTCATCTTCAACGCCGAGGTAAATGAAGCCGCCGTCGGTATTGGCAAGGCAGAGGACGGTTTCAATCAGGTCTTTGTCTGGCCGGCGAGTGCGATCGCTTTTAAACTCGACGGTGAGGGATTCTTGTTCGGGAATCGTGCGATTCATTTAACAATATAAAATAGGGGCGACCAGACGGCATTTACAATCTTACGGCAAATTAGTAGATAATTCTCAAATCGTCGTAAAAGCGGAATACTACTTTTTTACTTTTCTTGGCAAAATCTCGTCAAATTAGCATCTGTTTCTGCATCTAAAACAACAGCAGAATGGTAGCGAGTCTGCGGAGTTTTAGCTAGTTCGGTATTTAATTCCTTTAAGAAGGTAGAATTGGAAAGTGATTTAGTAGTTATAGCAATTGAACAACTTGATTAAAAGCGCTTCGCGCTGGAGCGAAAACCACCAGTTACGAATTGGAAGTGGCTCAGGTGGGACAACCCCAGAACAAGGAGTCAAAAGCTATGTTAGGAGAAATTTTTTCTGACGAAATCGTAGTATTGCAAGAAGAAATCCGCATCAAAGAAGCGCAGGTATCGTCGCTGCAAGGAGCAGAACTTAGCGTTATCGATGCGATGGCTGCATTGAGTTCCGCCATCGCCACAGCAACCGAAATAGCACCACTGGCGATCGAGAAATTGAAAAAGTCGGTAATGTCCTTGTGGGACAATGACCCTAACGACAGAGCCCCTGACGATGGCAACCAAGACAGCAACAGCCATCCCGAAAACAGTGGCAACGGCAACCAAGACAGTGACAGCCATCCCGAAAACAACGGCAACAGCAACCAAGACAGCAACAGCCATCCCGAAAACAGTGGCAACAGCAACCAAGACAGCAACAGCCATCCCGAAAACAGTGGCAACACGGAAAACAGCTTCTTGACAGAAAAACAAGCAAACTTAACTTACTGTGGCGACAACCGAATCGGTCAAGTGTATTCTTCTGACGGAGAGATACAATTTTCTTACCTGAGAGGGAATAATAAAGCAAAACTTGAATCATGGGGCAGATACTTGATTAGAGAAAAATATGCTGCTGGATTCCAATTACGCGCACCAAATTGCGTTACAGCCTGCAAGCACGAAATCAAAATCTGGGGGTTAAAAAACATCCAAATACTGTACTTGATCAATCTGAACAAACAGCCTCCATCCCCTGACTTTGCAGAAATAAATCCAAGTACGCTTACCTTTCCCAAACAGTACGAAGTGCGCAGGAACACAAAAGCTGTATTTGCAACTTCTGACTATCAAGAAGCTCTCGATTTTTACAAAAGCGAAATCAAAAACCCAATAACCGTTACGGCTACTCTAGTAGACCCGGAATACCGAGTATTAGAGCAGTTCCACGTTGGTGTCATAACCAATACAAATCGAGTTATTTTGCTTGCCTAAAAATCTGCTTATAACTGCATTTTTTGGCATTTGTACGGAAAACCTACGGCACGAATCCTGACAATTTACAGCCGGGTTTTCTGTACAAATACTATTTAAGCGCTCCGCGCAGAAATTCTCGAACTATAAAAATAGATCAGAATTTCCATGCAACTAATCCATCTTAATTGGGAAAGCCTCAGCATCTTAGATAAAGAAGAGTCTTTCAAGTTAGAATATTCGGATTTTGAAAAAAGACACAACCCGCACCGATACGTAACAATGTGCAAAAGCGAAGCAGGTCAAATGCACCTTTTAATGAAACAAATTCCCTTGAATGTTCCAGTGCAAAAGATACTAGAAAATTATCCTAAACTTGCTAACTGTATAAAGCTGATACAGTTACAAATCCAGGAAATATTTCGCCTGAATACATCGCAACAAGTACACCAAGATTATACGGTGCAATTACTCTGGGAAAACTGTCTAATTTGGTCGGAAATAGACCTCATAGTTATCAACCCAGAAAAATCTCAATTTCGCTGTATTAACTGGACTTGGAACGAAGGAAATGTTCCAACAGAAGCGACCATACAGCAGCACTGGAAAACACAACTACCTCTCTTTCTTCTAACAAAAAGCTACAATTTAGCACCAGAAAGTCTCAGTTTTACTAACTGGTTTGTGAACGGTTGCAGCAATACAAGTGTAGAGTACAACTTTGACTACAACACTGCACAGTTTAATTCGTTCTTTGAACGCCTGCACAAAACGCTGCAAAAGCTATCAACAACGCAGCCAGAAATAAAGAATCCAAACGAATACTATTTGCGACTGGCTGAGGAAGCTCCAGAAGTTGAAATTTAACTGGGAATTACGCTATGGCCTCTGCACAAAGGTATTTTGTAGGGCAATTGCTCGTAAAAATATCTTTGTGCGATCGTTCATGATAGGTGTTAGTGGCAAGGGCGATCGGTGGAATTCCGGCAGAGCTTTAATAGTATATGTAGGACTTACGCAAAAAACCCAGTTTCTGAAATTGCTGGAAGAAAGCGCTAGTTACCATTTAAACAAACGGGAGCCAAAATTAGAGTTAGTTAGGTAAGGTCGTTTTTAGGCAACAGCAAAATCTGTCAAAGGGCGATCGTCTGGATGATGAAAAGCCAGCACTATATCGATAAGCTCGATCGATTATACAGGGTTCCTGACTATCATTTCTACCAACTACTCCCAACTATGAGCGCGAAGTCCCAATGTCATCACAAACATGGCGATTTTGGTCATTTTCACTCATACCATTATTGGGGTTTTTCAAATAGTCATGCAGCCAATTACAACCCCGCATTAGCAAATCATCCAGATTCAAGTTCCATAGAATCACGGTTTTGTCCCGACTAGCAGAAGCAAGCGTCTTACCATCTGGACTGAAACTGAGGCTTGTCACCACATATTTATGACCCGTGAGGGTGGTAATCAAGCTGCCATCTGGCTTCCACAGTTTTACAGTGTTGTCGAGACTAGCAGAAGCAATTATCTGCCCATCGGGGCTGAAACTGACGTTTGTCACTTGATTTTTATGATCTTTAAGAGTATGAATCAAGCTGCCATTTTGTCTCCACAGTTTTATGCTTCCATCTGAACTAGCAGAGGCGATTATCTGCCCATCTGGGCTGAAACTAATGCCAGAACTCTGATCTGGAAGAGCGGCAATCAACCTGCCATTTTGTCTCCACAGTTTTATGGTTCTGTCCTCCCGACTAGCAGAGGCAATCACCTGTCCATCTGGACTAAAGCTGACACCTTCAACCGCACCACTATGACCAGCGATAGTGGTAATCAAGCTGCCATTTTGTCTCCACAGTTTTATGCTTCCATCTCGACTACCAGAGGCGATCGTCTGTCCATCTGGGCTGAATCTGACATCTGCAACCCAACAACTATGCCCAGTCAAAGTTTTAATGAAGTTGCCATCTTGATTCCAGAGTTTTACAGTTCCGTCCTCATGAGCAGAGGCAATCATCTGCCCGTCTGGGCTGAAACTAACACCACTAACCGTATTACTACTACCATCAACTGAGTTATCGGGTGGCTCATCACCTGAGCAATTATTACTTAGTGACTTATTACCTGGGACATCATTACTAGGAGCAATGAGGGTCTTAATCAAGCTACCATCTGGCTTCCAGAGTTTTACGGTTTTGTCCTGACTTGCAGAAGCAAGCATCTTACCATCTGGGCTGAAACGAATATCTTCAACCCCACTGGTATGAGCAGTTAGGATTTTAATTAAGTTGCCATCTCGCTTCCACAATTTGTTGTCCCCAGCAATGATCTGACTATCTGGGCTGAAACTAACACTATGAACGGAAGTATTATTGCTAGTGAGGGTAGTAATGAACTTGCCATCTTGTTGCGTCCAGAGTTTTATGCCTCCATCCCAACTACCAGAGGCAATCATTTGCCCATCTGGGCTGAAAATAACGTCTGCGACCACACTAGAACCAGGGAGAGTTTTAATTAAGTTGCCATCTTGCGTCCACAGTTTTATACTTCCATCTGAACTAGAAGAGGCAATCATTTGCCCATCTGGACTGAATCTGACGCTATTAACCCCATCGCTATGACCTGTAAGAGTTCTAATTAAGCTGCCATCATCTCGCTTCCAGAGTTTTACAGTTTTGTCCCCACTAGCAGAGGCAATCATTTGCCCATCTGGACTGAAACTGATACTACTAACCCCAGCACTATGAGCAGTGAAAGTTTTAATTAAGCTGCCATATCGCGCCCATAATTTTATAGTTCCGTCCCAACTAGCAGAGGCGATCGTTTTCCCATCGGGGCTAAAACTGACGCTACTAACCTCAGCACTATGTGGGAGGGTGGTAATCAAGAGGCCATATCGCGTCCATAATTTTACGGTTTTGTCCCGACTAGCAGAGGCAATTATCTGCCCATCTGGACTGAAACTAACGCTTTCAACGTTAGCATTATGCTCGGTGAGAGTTTTAATTAAACTGCCATCTCGCTTCCATAATTTTACACTTCCGCTCGAATCACCAGAAGCAATCATTTGCCCATCGGGACTGAAACGGATGCTATTAAACGACTCCGCCTCTAGCCGATTTTGTTCTCTTATTTTGTAAACCACTTCACGCAAGTTGGCCACAACCAGCATTTTGGTATCAGCTTCTGCTCTCCCTGACTGTTCCAGTTTTTTCAGTTGCTTTCCTGCATCTATATTGTTGATTAAAGCCTCAAGTTGTAGACCTGAAGAAAGACTTGCTATTGAATTTATACTCAAAGCTTTGAGTGTGGTATTGTCGTGTTGCTTTTGAATCTCTTGTTGTTGCTTTTGAACCTCTTGTTGTTTGATGAGTACAAGAACAATTGCTAAACTCACTATAACTGTAGAGACGATCGCAATTACAGTCCTCGTCTGAGCAGATTTTCGCACTTTTATTTCCTGTTCTTGCTCTTTTTGGATTCGGCGATCGCGCTCCTTTTTCTCCTTATTTCGTAGTGCTAAACTTTGCTTAATATATTCTCGCTCATTTTTCAAGTCTGCTTCGCGCTTTTGTAACCAATCTTTAGCAATAAATAGAGGTTTGTCTCGTAATAATACCCCCTGATTTTTATTCCATTGCGCTATCGTTATCCGCAGTTGATCCCGCCAAGCGAGAAAAACGCGGTCATTATCTATCCATTCCTGCAACGTTCCCCATTCTCGAATCAATGCCTCGTGGACAACCTCAACCGTTTCTTCCCCCGTCGCCTCATTCATTCCAGTCACCACCAGACGCGCCGACTCCCCCGCCAACTCCTGCACCAAATTCCAATTATCCTCTCCTATCTCAGCACGAGTAGCTAAACGGCGGGTATCCTCTGTACCTTCCCCCGGACGTACCAATTGCACAAAAATACGTTGTGCCTGTTGCTGTTCCACCGGACTAAGTTCGTTATAAATCGTATTAGCCTGTTTAGCCAAAGCTTGCTTAACACCGCCCATCTCCAGATATGCTGCATGAGTTAATTTTCCCTGTTGTCGTGTCTGCCATAATCGAGTTAAAGCAAACTCCAATAACGGTAAATTTCCCGGTTCCGCCGCCACATCCTCCAGAATGCGCTCAGTTAACCCCGACTCCAATTCCACCAAATTCTCCACAGGCTTTTCTATCGTCGCTTGTAACTCTTGAGGAGTCATTGGTCCCAATGGTGGCAGGGTAAACTTTCCAAGAGTATCCACTAACCCACGGTAAGACAGCACATATCCGTAAAAATCAGCCCGCAGAGTGAAAACAAAGGTAAAACTAGGTGTCCGTTGAGCCGATGCTACCTCAACTGCGCTTGATAATTGATCTAAAAAGCGCCGACGTTCCTTCTCATCCCGACACAGCGAGTACAATTCCTCAAATTGGTCAATTACTAACAATATTCGTTTGCCTGGATTACGCTCCAAAATACTTGCCACAACCTGCGATATCATCAACCTACCCTGGTTCATATCATCCGCCAGTTCCGCTGCACGTCCAGGTTGCTCAATTTCATCCAATTCCGGCTTCAGTAGACGCACCAAAGCAGAAGCTAGCCCATAAAACGGCTGACTTTGTGGACGAAAAGACTCAATTAGCCAAGTTCCCTCTGCCCGCAACCGGGGAATGAGTCCAGCCAGCACAACAGAAGACTTGCCACTTCCAGACGCACCAATGACAGGTACTAAAGGATATTTGTTCACAGCATCCACTAACTGCTGTACAAACTTATCCCGTCCAAAAAATAGGTCTTTATCTTTTTCTGTAAATGCTGACAAGCCCTGATACGGGCAATCTCTTTGATCTTCATCATTCTTTTTTGTTTCATTTTTCTGAATCAAACATTTTATAAACTCTTCATCTTCCAGAGATAAATTTTGTTCGCTCTGAATAAAATATTCTAATAAAATAACTAATGCCAATTTTTCTGCCGAGCTTTCATTATCTTTTATAGGTCTAAGTTTAGAAACCTCAGTAATCAGGTGATTGAAAAAACCATTAAAATCCCTTTGATCTGTACGAATCAAATTAAGAACACTACTTAGAGGACTTGCTCCGATAAAATCAATGCGAGAGTCAGCAGTTTTTAGTTGTGAACTATTAGCTAAAATTTCCTTAAGCTTTCTTTGTTCTTCGGAATTTAACGACTTCATAGTTAATTACCACAATTAATTACTCTTAGTTTATAATTTTCACAACTTTTGATCTTCAACATTAGCTCAGAAAAACGCTTTGACTCATATTGATATCGCATCCCTTTCCATAATTCTCTAGAACAAGGTAAGTGTCCCTTCTGGGCATTCAAGTCGAAAGAAATGTTTCTGTATTGAACCCAATCTGCTTTTCCTGATTTATTGTTTTTACACCATCCTACACGCTCACTAAAACGATACCAATTATCTTGGTTATCTTCCTCTACTGTATTTTTTCTCCAAAATTCCCAAAACTTTTTTTGATTACGTGTTAATAACTTTTGCCAAATCTGTTGCTGAATACTGAAGCCAAAGTGACCATTACTATATTTTATCCAAAGTGCATCAACAGTAGATATAACTTCACAAGAAAAGTTTTTAATTTCATTAACTCCAAGACCTTCTTTTTCTTCTTTGTCAGACAACTTAAGTAAGATTCTCTTGGTTTCTAAATCAGCTTCTTGCCATTCGCCTACGGCTAGCAGTTGTTCTAAATAAACATGATAATTAGATTGATAGTCATCTTGATCGATCGATAAACCTGAAGCAAGTAAAAATTGATTTTGTGGCTGTGAATTAGTTCTTAGTGATGTTTTCTTATTGCATTTTAAAATCAAATATTCTAGGGAGTCTTTGTCTTCTACAGATAAATGATGTTCAAACTCAATAAAGTGTTCTAAAAACAACACTAATTCTAATTTAGATTCTGAATTTTTATCTTTGATATTCACTTGAGAAAGTACAGCAACCAGGTTCGTAAAAAATTTATCAAAGGTTTGATCTACCTGGATTTTACTGCAATAACTATCCAGCCCACATAGTTTAATAAAATTAATTCTATTATCCGCTGTTTCCAGTTGAGAACTCTTGGACAAAATTTCCTTAAGTTTTGCTTTTTCCTTGGCATTAAGAAACTTCATATTTAGCTACAAATGAGTTATAATTTTTCACACTGAAATCCAGCATATCACTATTAATTTTCAGGAGACGGGAGGATTGGTTCAAGTTTAGTTACAAGTTCAGGAAGCTTACTTTGTACAACATCCCAGATTACATCAAAATCAACTTGGTCATATTTATGGATCAACATATCTCGCATTCCAGCTATCTCTCTCCAAGGGATTTCTGGATGTTGCTGACGAAAATCTTGAGATAGCCGTTTGGTTGCTTCGCCAATAATCGCAATTTGGTAGAGAATGGCTGATAATTTTTCATCATTCATTTCCAGTTCAGCTCGACTTATCTTGTCAGTGTAACGCAATATTCGTCTGGCTGCTCTTTCTATATCAATCAGGGATTCGTTATCGCGTGGCATAAATCACTTGTGCTGAATCTAAAATAATTTGACGACGTAACCAATTCTCGCTTTTTTCCAGGGCTTTCTTGATGATGAAATCTACTTCACGGGTAAACATTGCTTTTAACTCATCTTGCATTTGTAAGGTTTCAGTCAAACCCCGTTTAGCATCTGGTGAAAAGGTCACTAACACATCGATATCACTATCAGGACGAAAATCCGATCGCAAAACCGAACCGAATACTGCAAATTCAATGATCTGCCAACGTTGACAAAACTCGATAATTGCTTTTTGTGAAACTCCGAACCGTCTCTCCAGAATATTTTTTTTGTCCACCTGGGTAAGAACTTCTATAGTCATTGATTCAAACTCCTAAATTTTATTTTATTCAAAAAGTGTTTCCAGCGATCGCAATTCTGCCTCTGTCTCATCATCAATTGGCGGTAAAGGGCGCTGCATGATCGAATAGAGCGATCGCCTTTCTCCTTTGCTTTGTAAACCGATCTCCCGCAAATAATCTTCGATTTTCAACACCATCGGTTTTCGATCGGATTTCGCGACATCAGGGCTGCGGTAAATCGCCGTTTTGATCGCAGGCAATAGCAATGTTTTTACTGGTTCATATTTCCCTGCACTGATCGCATCTTGTGCTTGCTCAACCAAATCTTTAATACTCGTCAAAGACTCCCAATCTTGAGCTGTTCGTTTTTCTAATCGAAATAGCATATAGCTATAACCTTCTAGAGGTTTACCATCCCGCATAAAAACTTTCGTACTGCCAGGAGAACCAATCTTAAGACTGTCATTAACTACGCATAGTTGAGATGTATTAATCTCACAATCTTCAGCTAAAATCGCGACAAAATAACCATCTTTTAGAGTATTACTTCCACCCCCATCCGCATCAGAGAAAGTCTGATGATAACCCAGTTCTAAACGCCTTTCTCCCAGGTCGAATAAATCTTCAATTCCCCGATATACAGGGTCTGCTAAATCTATAACTTTTGATAGTTCTGGTACTGGCAATAGTTTGGAAAATCTCCCGATCGTCTCAATCAACTTACCAATTGGATCGCTAGCAGCAATACTAAATAATCCGGCTTGTAACTCCACTAAACCTTGATTGAAAGGAAACAGAGGAGTCAGCGGGTAGTTGTATTGAATTACTCTGTCTAAATTATTTTTTGCTAGTTCCTTCAGATTCCCCGGTGCAGCAACATAGGGAATAGTAACGGATTTCCCACCGTGATCAAAGCGCACTGCCGCATGAACTATGGGATAACGCTGCTTGAACCAATCGACATCTTTAGCAAGACTCATTTCTACCAGCCAAATGCGACAATATGCCTCACCAGCCTGAATTGGAGTACCGCTGCTACCCACATCAACCCGATCTTCTGGTAGAAACAGCGTTTTATATTTTTTTGCTTCGCGATTAACACTTTCAGCAACAGACTGCCAAAGTTTCATTTGGTTTACTCCTAGCTAGAATTAAGCAAGATGGGGTGAAATTTTATCCCAGATAGCACGAATGGGAATTCCTCCCATTGTACCTGATTCAACATTACGACCTATACCTGGATGCCCCTGATGGATAGCAATCAATTCCCACTGACGGTTAAAAATCGGTCCACCAGAGGAACCATTGTCAGTACGAAGGTTATGGTCAATATAATCTTCTCCTTGCTGAACGATCTGACCTATGCCGGAAATCTCTACAGGTTTACCAAGAGGATGATGGATTAGATGAATTTCTTGATTTTCATACAATGTAGCATTAATTGGATTTTTTGTCAGTTGTTGAGGTTTACCCTTAACTATAAGTAGGGCATAATCTAGATTGTTAGAATAGCTGACAAGATTGAGGTCTAGTTCAAATAAATATTTGTCTAACAAGAGGCTTCCAGATTTGTAATTAAAACGCACCCATGCTTCTTTTACTTGACTTTTAACAACATGATTGCAGGTGAGTAATAAATCTGGCTGAATTAGCACTCCAGTACCGATACCAGTTCCTTTTGGTGATTCGATCCTACCTACGGCATGACGACTCGCTAAAGCTTTAAGTTTGTCCTTTCCCTCTTCTAGTAACTTGCCAAATAAAGCAAGATCTTCTTCAGGAAATTCATCTATTTCTGATTCAGCGCGATCGCATAAATGTTGCAGCAAGTTAACGAGCGGATGATAATCAGCTTTTTTATATGAAAAAGAATATTTTTTGAGCTCTGCTACTAAACTATTAACAAAAAGTGGAGCCTTATTTTCAAATTTAATCTGGTTTAATAAAGCCTGATGAATGCCAGAATTATTCAACACATCTTGGCGATCGCTCGCAATGATAACCTGCTGCGACCAGCGAGTCAATGCTGGTATCAAAAACGGAACTTCTTTCTGTTCCAAAAATACGTCTGGATTCATTGAATTTTTCTCTAAATCAGTTAATAGGCTACTTGGGGTACTTTGTGATTAATCCTTTTCACCTTAAGTCCTTCAGCAGGAACAGCCGGATGTTTTTGAGTTTACCATATTCCTAAAGACATACATATTCTAAACGATCGCCCCCACTCTCCCAAACCCATAAAAAAGCCCGTGAAACCCAGCTATCCCGTCGGGAATCGCCCCCCAACCACGAAAATGTCACCAAATCAATCAGGGATTTGCGCGCCTCACTAAAATCAATTCAGAACCGGGCTGTACGCCTAATTCCCTTAAAGTACCTGCCCTCAATTCCAAAACTGTATCCACCGGATGCGGGTAATAAACGGGTTCGCCTCAATTCAAGCTGGGTAATTAAACTTGACATTCATATTTTGTAGTTTCTTTTTTGTACTGCATCCAGGTATTAACCATAGCTGTATGCCTGTAGCTATCAAGGGCGCGGTAGTCATCCCAAACGTTGTTTCCAAACCCCTTACTATTCAGTTAATTCCAGGTGTGTATCGCCCACTCATACATAAATTTATCAACTTTAGAAACTGTATTAGGCTATAATCTAGTTATCGAGTTAGGTGTTGCAATTGAATCGCTCCATCCAGCTTCTTCGAGTTCGAGATATGCAGGTGGTTGACGCCATCCTGACATCTGTTACCCAAAAGCATTTAGAAGATGCCACTACTCTCTGGGAACCAATCCTTAGAGGGAGTGGAGAAGAAGATGAATACTGGGATTGGGTGAGCAAAAGCTATAGAACTAAATTTTTACCGGGAGATGAACTATATGCCATTGAGTGCGATGGCACAACTCAGGGTTTAATGACAATTGATATCCTAAAAAAACGCTGCTATATTGAGTCTCAATTAAGACGTAGATTGGTGTATATCAGGGCCCTAGCAACGGCTCCTTGGAACCGACTTGCTATCACCAATCCTCCTACTTATAAAGGAGTAGGTGGAACTCTGATAGATTTTGCGATCGCCCGCAGCGAAGAATTAGGATACCAAGGGAGAATAGGCTTGCACGCATTGCCCAATGCGCTAGTATTTTATAGAAAATTGAGAATCGGGCTGCTAGACTGCGGTCCAGATCCTGAAGAACCCGACAATCTTAATTACTTTGAAACATTGAGGACAGACAGATGAGTAAATCAATTCCCTCCGAGCCTCAACCCGCAACAGACGATACAACCCGCCACCAGCGTTTGATGGAACTGGTAGAAGCTGAAGATGCAGCTAACGGAGAAGTCGGCTGCGGCCGGAATTTAGGAAATAAACCTTTAGTGTATCTAAAAACCTGTGGCATCAATATATCTGATGAGAAGTTAAGAAGTTTGTTGAGGGAGTATTTAGGTCATTTATTGATGGAGGTAGATTTTGACTCGATCGTCACCCAAGTGAGTTATTTTGTAGAATCGCTAGTAGTGCAAGAAAGCACTCGATCGTCGAATCCCCAACCGAAATTAACGCCCTCTGAATCAGTTGCAGAATGCATTCCCACGCCAGAACTCAAACAGTGTATTGAATCGGAATTGGGAGAGTTTTGTTCGCCAAGTGCGATCGAGCAAATTGTTCTGTATGCTCGCCAAGTAATTCACAATTCAATTCTACAACCCCGGCATAAGTGGCCCCAACCTATTTGGGTGCTAAGCGCTATTCAAAAAGTGTATATTGCTCAGGCTTCTACTTTAGATGCAGCAATTGCCCGAGTGAAAGCACAGTACCCTCACGAAACCGGAGAATTGCAAGTCATTAAAGTCGGAGGCCTTCTCGCGCCCGATCGAGTTATTTCCTTGGACTTGAATGATGATTTTAGATAAAAAAATTGCCTAGTTAACCGCGACAGAGTATCACGAAGCTCATCACTTCGGGCATATAAAAAACTTTTGCTTTGCACCGTCTGGAATTACTGTTGACTAAGCCCTGAGATATTAGTTGACTCGCGTTGATGGGATGTAACGGAGTCACTGCTATTCAAGTTTCCATAATGGCAAATGCAGCATCCGTAATAGAACTAGCTGGCACATTAGACAGAATGGTCAGTAATTCTTGATTAGCAGCGATGCGGACGAAGGTATCTCGTGCAGAGATGCCAGTACCTCGGATGAGGTATATATTAAAGCTCGAAAACCTTGAGCTTCATAGAATCTGGCGTACCTCATCTTTTTGAGAAAGGCTATACACTGACTATTAATTTTTAAGTTTATGTAAAATACCCCGTAAAATCGGGGTATTTTATTATTAAACTCAATAAGGATAAAACTCGGAAGATGGACGAGAATTTCCAGAATTAGCAGGAGCAGCACCGCCGCTTTCGACTCTACTGTTACCGATACCCGCAGGCAAAGAAGCAGGATTTGCCGTTGGGGGAAAAGGGAATGAATTATTAACTGGTTGCGGTGAAGCAACTGTATTTGAGGAAGCAGGAATAGAAGGACTCGCAGTTGGAGAAATTGCCGTTGGCAACAAGCAATAAGTATAATAACGCGCTGCCATTGCACCGACAAACATCACAGTACCCGCCGAATATGTGCGACAGTTTTGTCCTACCGTTGGTGGAGAACTAAAGGTGCTGTTGCTAGAATTTGGAGGCTGACTAACAGGTCGCTCCAACCCCCCTGGTGAACTGAAAGAGTTGCTGAAATTAGTTGAGACGCTTGCTCGCTCCAATGACTCTACAAAACCGCCACCAAAACTGGAATTGCTACTTGGAGCGGGGGTATTGGTAGCAGGAAGAAAAGGTACTTCTCCAAACGGCTGAGCGCTTAAAAAACCTGCAACGTCAGAACCCAACCCATCGGTCGGCGGCAAATTAGTCGGCTGTGTTGGCGAGATACCAGGAACTGCTGAAGGCAAATTCGACGGCTGTGTTGGCGAAGTCGCAGAAACTGCTGTAGCCCGCAGCGAATAGCGATTTGGAACCATCGAAGGGTCTTTAGACATCACGATTACTTTGTAATAACCGCTCGATGCTGGCAAAAACGTAAAATAGGGATACTGACTGAAACCCACCTGTCGGTTTGAAGAATCAAAAATTGCAAAAACTGGATTGAAACCGCGTACCTCGGCTCTAAAATCAAACAGAACTTTTTCACCTGTATTCGCTCCAAATAAATGCTCCTCTCCTCGAAGTTGCTGGACGGGATTGCTGCTTTCCCAAAAGTTGGTAAAACGATAAATTGGGCTAGTCGCTCTCACCGCACCAACAACGGGTTCGTTATTCTTCAGTACGGCTGCAACAACAGGCTTAGCAACTACTAAGAAAATCGATGCAGTTAAAATGGTTCCCCAGAAAGTTGAGAATTTCATGATTTTTGTCCTCAAAAACAACCAAAAATTAATGATTGATGCAGTCTAATGACTGCGTTTGACTACAATTAATTCAGAACCCGGCTGTACGCCTAATTCCCTTAAAGTACCTGCCCTCAATTCCAAAACTGTATCCACCGGATGCGGGTAATAAACGGGTTTACAATCAGAATGCGCCGCACCGCGACGAAGCAAACATGGTTTAACATTCGATGCCATTTTTACAACAGTCCCAGAACGCAAAAACACCACATCAAGAGCAGCTTCCATGTTCGGCATGACCACTGCTACAGATACTGGAGGGTCTACAACAAACATCATTCCCCGGTTGCTCGGAAGTGGCGGTCGAAACTGCAAACCCTTCTCTTTTTCCTCAGAACTGCGGGCTATTTCTAATTCAATTCGCCTGCTTCCCAATATCAAATAAGCTCCTACTTGCAGGTACTGTGCCTGTCGTTTGCTGTACTGTATGAATGTTCGCAGCGCCACAACTGAAGGCAGTAAAAGCAGCAAACTCCAACCCAAAAAAGTGTTGGCTATAAACACTTTTTCTGAAAATTTTTGCCAATCGAGCTTTAACCAATTTATCAACATTTACTTAATTCCTCGTTTCCTGCTGCTTTGTACGTCGGTATAGGTGAAGTTGTGGAACCAATTTCCTCGCTCAAGATTTACTAGATACCTCCTCTCCCCAAAAAGTAGAAAGTACAGGTGCAAATAAACTCGTATCGGGACTGGAAGCAGGCACGGAAACGTAGCGCGATGAATTTTCCATTGCCAGGATTCTATCTGTATCTCTCACGAATAAAGGCGTTATTTTCTTCCTCTCTTCTAAGAAATCATTCAATTCTAATCTGACAATGCCATGTAAAGTTTTAGATTCGATTGACATAGGCAAGACCAACAAATCGCTTTCGGGTAAATTGACCAAACACCTCAATTCTTGAATCTGCTCTCTATCTGTTTTATTCCACAGCAAAAATTCCGAGTTTTTACCGCTCAAGATATTCGCTATTTCTCTAGCTTTTTTTTGAGCGGCGGCTTCTACCATGCGGGCAAGTTCTGCTCCAACAAAATTGTTGGTCATGTTCAGCAAAATCTGCCAATCGCGGTCAGAAAGGGGAGATTCTGAAGTATTTTTGTATCTGTTATCAAAACGAGCAGCGTGGAGTTCCACAATTTGCTTTCGCTCGCAGGCTTGCGGAAATCCCACGTAGAAAATCGCATCAAATCGGCCAGAACGGGTTAGCTCTGGGGGTAGCGCTGCAAGGCGGTTGAGAGTGGCAATTACAAAAGTGTGACCCGTTTTATCTTGCAGCCAAGACAGCAATTGACCGAGAATTTGAATGCTGTTGCCCGATTCGCCAGAAAGAGAACTGGAATTAGAAGAAAAAAGCTTATCTAACTCATCAAAATAGAGCACGCTAGCTCCTATTGCTTCTACTCGCTGTAAAACACAGGACAAATACGCCGCTCCCCCAGCAATCAGAGCACCCACATCTACGCTCACGAGGGGTACGCCCAATTTAGAAGAACAAACAGACGCGGCAAATGTCTTGCCGGTACCGGGCGGCCCTACCAACAGCCAACCTTTCGGCAAGGGAATAGAAAAGCTTCTCGCCATCCCAGAAAATTGAAATTTTACGTCTTCTAAGGCATTTCTCAGCAAATCTAAACCCCCGAATTCGCCTAAAATTGAAGGTTCCTTAAAAGTCAATCCCAATTCCCGAAACTTGCCAATTTTATACTGACGCAGGCTACTAGATATGTCGGAAGATTTTCCGTAATAACCTTGCTGCCAAAGAGTTACTCCCCTAGCAATTTCTTTCAAAAACAAACCAGACATCGCACTAATCAACTGTTCCGAATCGGCTTGCTCCAAACCAAATTCTGCGGACAATCGAGATGCTGACTCAACCAAATGCTCTCTGTCGGGCAGTGGCAAAAAGACTGAAGGTACTAAACCTTTTAAATAGTCGTCTACCCGCAGCCCATTTGTAGAAAGCAATACTAAAAAATTACTACCACCGCTGGCTGCAAATTTAAAGTACAAATTGGCAACTATTGCGGATAGTTGCAGTTGCCTTTCTTCTGAGTTGAAATCAGAAATGCTGCGAATTTGCATGAGTTCCTGCATATTCTCGATTACAAATATACCCGGAGTGTCTGTTATGCACAAATACTTCAAAATATCAAAAATGCCGCAGCAATCGGGAGCTACGAAACTGTGAGGACGAGAAATATCTTGAAATCGACAAGAACCAAAGTCCCAAAAATAGCAAGGTATTTTAAATTCTAATGAAGCTTCTTCAAGTAATTGAAATGCAGAGGGTCGCTCTATCAAAGGAGCCACAAATTCTACTGCCCAACCGGCAGAAGCCATAATACCTGATAGCGCGTTTGCATGAGCCATAAATCATCCTCGTTATTTTACATTGCCCTAATTAGCGGGGGATTTATTCACCACAAAATCCTGATAGTTAAAGTTCTAATTGTGGCTTTTTTGACTGTTTAGAATTAGATTCGTAAGGTCGAGACTGAATCGGCTTCATTTTCATCAATTCAGGAAGAGCTTTTTCAAAACGCTCCAAATCTGCTTCGGTCATGCGGCTGCGGAAGTTTCCGCAACCATCGTCTATCAGCAAACAGCGGCGATTTGGATCGTCGATGCGGCACCGACCGTCTGGAGTGGCTTTCCAAATATAGTGTGTCCCTTTCACTTCAACAGGCGTACCGACTGAGGCTGAAAATTCAACTAAATGCTCCACTACATAACGCAATCTAGAATCGCTACCCCATGATTGAGGTTGAGATGATTGAGATGATTGAGGTGATTCAGATTGAGATGATTCAGATTGAAATGGTTGAAATTGAGATAATTTTGACTGAAATGGTTGAGATTGAGATTGAGACTGAGATGACTGAGATTGAGATTGAGACTGAGATGATTGCGATGGTTGAGACTGAAATGATTGAGATGCTTCCAGTATTGGTGCGAATGACGGCGAAGGTACTGACTTCTCTGGAGTAGCTACCGCACGACTTCTCCGTTTTACTGCGGATTGCTTCTCTTCGACAGAACCCCCGACAGCTTCCTTTACAGGTTCTACAACTACTTGCTTACCTCGATTCAGTTCTTCAATAATGCGCCTGGGTTCTTCGCTTAATGACGAATTGTCGCGAACTTTAAAAAAAGACGCAAAATAATTTGACTCAAAACCAGCACCTATAAACTTATTAACTAAAACAGTACCTTCGGCATCGGTTTGAAGTACAGGTTTGCCCGCAAAATCAATTCGCAAATCGGCGGCATGGGGCAATGCTGAGCCTTCAGAAACATTCTTAAGAGCATCTAAAGTTTTTGGCAAGCCTGGATTGTAAAATTTACCAGCCATACCGGAAAGAGTGTCTATTTTTGAACCGCCTGCATACCCAAAAAGTAGGGTATCTCCCATACTTATTTGCATCCCACTTTCTAAATTTCTTTTTCTTTCATCTGCTTCTAACTTTCGCCGCTGATCTTCCTCTTGTTGAGTCAATTCCCGCAACCGTCGCGCTGCTTGTTCTTCGGCTTCCTTGAAAGCTATTTCAGCACTGACAACAGCGGCAACTACGGCTCTCAAAAAAGATTCTTGAAATGAAACTATTTCTCCTGTACTCACAGATTGCATTTAACGTTACCTCACTTTCAAATACTTTATTAGGGTAAACAGAAAAAATCAGCACGACTGGTTAGGACAAAATCGGAACCTGGAACAAAATCAGCATCACTGATTAGAATAAAACTTGAACCTACAAAAAATCAGCATCACTAATTAGAATAAAACCGAAGGTTCCTTAGCACCCGACTCTGCTGGCTCTGGAAATAGCTCTTCAGCAAGATTTCTGCGCTCTTCAAATTGCTGCCGCCGTTCTTCATCGGAAATAGTGCGACTGTTTTGCTCCAACAAAGTGTTGCGTATTGCATCCCATTTTGACTCGGCCCAACTCATCTCTTTGATGTCGGCTTGCGGAACTTTTATGCTTTGAATGCTGGGAACGTAAGCCTCTTTAGAAGGCCCGCCCTCGGTATACCCCGGATTAATTACTACTGCCCTACCCACTCCTAACTTGAGAAATTGAGCGGGTTCTAGCAAGTATTTTTTATTGGTTTGTTCGCCGTAACTGGTAGAATTGCCGCTCTTACCCGTGCTGGTAGATTTAGAACGAAAGCTAATTTCTTCTTCTCCCAAATAGTCGGCAAATACCTTGGCGCTTTCCGGGTCTTGCGGGTTAAAGATAATCTTATGAGCCGTACCGCCAATTATAGCTCTCGCCAAGTCTTTGCCGTAAAACTTCTCTAGTTGCGCCATATTTTGGTAGCCCAAAATGCCCACAAAACCGTCTTCTCTATTTTCGTTCAACCAATTAACCAAAGCTGGCAAATAAAGCGTAGGTAGTTCGTCTAGGGCTACCACCAAACAATCCTTTCTGGGAACAGTGCGCGAAACGTTGCGGGTGACAACCATGTGCAGGATAGCTGCTAACAGTGGCCCGACAATATCTCGATTGTTCCTGTCCAAGCCGAATATAATCATCTGCTTGCCTTCTAAATCTAAAGGTAATGAAGTTTCACCGCAAAAAGCACCAATAAAATCTTTTTTCAGAAACCGCATAAACATCCGCTGAGCCGTACCGACAATACCGGAAACAGTTTTTTCGGAATCCTTGACGCTAATTAACTGAGAAAGCGGGCGTGTTGTCCAAACTTTTAATTTAGTTTTGGAAGCTTCATCCATTCTCCCGGCTAAATTAGAAAGGCTCAAAATCGCTTGTGCCATCATCAAATCACAGTATTCTTTTTTACCAGTTAAAGTCGCGACAGCCTTTGTTACTAACAACAAACCCTCAACTAAACTGTCTCCTGCTTCTTCAAAAAACTTATCTCCTGAGCCGCCTCCTGAGTTAAAATTTTTACCGATTACTTGTGCCAACTGACCCGCAGCAACGGCATCTTCTTCATCTCTAATTAAATCCAGGGGATTGCACGTTTCTGATTCAGGACGACCGGGAGCAAAAACTCTAACTGTATAGCCTCGCTTTATGGCGTAAGCTACGGCTATTTTGCACTGTGCGGGATACTTGAAATCGTACAAAAGTAGGGGAAATCCCTGATCCAAAGTCGATCTAATTAACGGGTCAATAACTGTAAAAGTTTTGCCGCAACCAGCAGCTCCAATTACGGAAACACCTCGCTGCACGTCTGGTAAATAAAACGATCGCTCTGTACTGCCAATTTTGCCGATCCATGCTGCTGTCCTGTGTATTTTGTTGGGTGGTTTATCGTGCAGCAAACCTGCATCCCTCCACATTGCTTTAAGTTTTTCATCCATAAACTCAGGCTGTCCTACGTACAAAGCAACGCTGTTTCGAGTAGGTTTAGCTATTTGCTTTTTGGCTTTGCGACCGGCCGACGATATTTCTGATTTGCCAGCCCACCGAGATGTGGCAATCTTGCCTTTTTTTCCCCCACCAAACATCTGCAAAATCAAAACAGCGGCCAAGCATCCCAATAAAGTCATGCCGTTTTGAGATTTGGCAAAGGTCATCGCATTGCTCAAAGCGGCCTGGAACCCGTCGCTGGAACTTGCGGCGGATGAGGAACCTACCAATGATGAGGAAGTTGCTGATGACAATAAACCTAATGATGAAGAAGTTGCTGATGACAAGGAACCTACTGATGACAAGGAACCTACTGGGAGCATCCCGATTTTGCAAGTTGTCTCAAAATACAACGGCAGTATAGGGCTTTCAAGGGATATCAGCGATGATTTTGCAAAATCGGGATACTCCCAACCTACTGATGAGGAACCTACCAATGATGAGGAACCTACTAATGATGAGGAACCTACCAATGATGGGTAATTTACTGTTACAATCAAGTCGTTATCTCGATTCATTATTCTACCCTCAAAAAACTCGAACCAAACCAACAGTATTGACTTTCTACTTCACCGCTGTTATCAATACTCTTTTGTGCGATCGCTAAACACGGAATCCCTTTGTTGACCACCGACAAAAACTTAAATTTTGGCTCGGCCGATCGCAAAAGCGTGCTTAACACTTTTTGTCGATCGATGTAAATAGAATACAAGCAGCCTCCGACGCCGCATAAATTTTGAGAATTGAATCGAAAGACCTGAGCAGAGTCACGACCTGAGCTGGAAACAAAAGGCAACCGCAAAACTTCCATTTTTGATTTATCAAAAGTTTCGACACCAGCCGAATTAATGTAATTTTCTTGAACTACATTACTTAATAAGCTGGGTTCTATTTGTGATGCGTTACTCCAAGTAGATAAACCGGAATTCGTAACAGATAAATTCCGAAACACGGAAAAACCCAACAGCAACAGTACCGCCAGCGCTGCTATTGCCAAATACAACCGAAGCCTCAAATTCAACTTAAACCCACTTATCGCCTTCGCTAAATTGTTCATACAACCTCCTAGATGGAACATCAATTGTTATTTACGATTGCCCGCAGCATTCGTAATGATAAACATTCGTTCTTGAGACACAATTTTTAATCAATGAGACACAAGTTTTAATCAAGTCGTTTCTCCTTCCAACGTGCAAAAAAATACATATTTGACAGAAAGCAAAGTTGAAAATAGGGATACGGTATTATTTTCAAAGTTAAGATGGTTGAACTTTTCAATTCTTCAATCACAAATCACCAATCTCCAAATCGGTCAATTTTTCAATTGTTCAATTCTTCAATTGTTTGACTTCAACGCACTTTGCTGAAACTTTGATAAGATTCGGCTACCTTTTTGCCGTAACCAAACACCGAGTAATAACCGCGAATATCTGATGCCGGAGAATCCACTGGAATAGCTGGGCCTCCATATTGCATTTGCCCGATTCTTTCGATCGCCCGCTGACCAGAAAATGGTTGACTGGTCTGAGGATCTGTCTGAGATAGGGCAGAATCGATCGACCTTTTGGCGATCGCTTCAAACACTTCTTTCTGAGCTTCTGAAGGAAAAACTTCACTCAAGCGATCCGGAGTCACAGCTTCTCCTTTATCCAATTTCGATAACACCTCAGAACCCCCAGGGCGAGACGATATGGCGAACCGAACATCAGGCCTATAACTCATGAGTCCGTAAGCGCCCAAACCAGAGCCACAGTTGCCCGTTCCGTCGCAGGTGTGGGTTCCCACTGAATTGAAATTCCCCTCAATTCCCTGCATGGAACTGCCCAAAGCATCGAGAGAAATGCCTTGATACGGAGCTCCTACACCGCTGGAATTTGCGGGAGTATCTGAGTTGGATGCTCTGGATGTATCTGAATTGGATGCTCTGGATGTATCTGAATTGGATGCTCTGGATGTATCTGAATTGGATGTGCCGACTCTGGACGTATCTGATTTGGACGTGCCTGCGACCGACGTGTCCGATTTGGATGCACCTGCGACCGACGTGTCCGATTTGGATGCACCTGCGACCGACGTATCCGAGTTGCCAGAATCTGTACCGGTGCTGCTGCCATCCCGTTTTTGCGTCGAAGGAGACGCGGCATGAGTGGGAGTTGAGGCTCCTCCAGCACTGGGAGAAACTGCATCTACAGACCCCAAAAACACGTCGCTGAACTTCTCTTCGTAAGCCAGCCAAGGAATCGGGCCGAGGTAGTAGGGCGTACAGCCCAAATCCACAAATGCCGATCGCGAACAAAACCTCAAAAATAACGCCGTTGTGAATCGGCCCTGAGTCTCGGAAACATCCCACACCGCTACTTTGAACGCAGGCCCGAATGGCAACCTACCGGTCGGCTCTTTGCCGCCGTTGACTTTGCCAAGAATTCCGCGCCCTCCTTTAACAGTCTGGTATTTGCCGGAAACCCACTGCCGGCCGCGCACCAATTCCGAGCCGGAAAATTCAACGTGAGCGCATTCTTTCTGACAGGGAACTCCAAAACCCTCGACATCTGAACCGGACATGGTTCGAGCTCTGTTTTGTTCTTTGGTACCAAACACGATATCTACTGTGCCGACTGATGTACCGACGGGAGAAATACCGCCGGGAAGCTTGGATAGGGGTACATCCTTAAGACCCGGAACATCGCTAATCTTGGCTGCTTGCCATTTATCGAGAGTTCCCAAAGGCGTTTTTTCTAAATTGGGAATTGATTTGAGAGGGTAATTTTGCAGGGGCAAACTCGACATCGACAGGCTCCCCAAATGAGGAGATTCTTTGAGAAAAGAGCCTAAAGTTTGTTGGGGGTTAAACTGCTGCAATTGCTGAAAATTCAGGCTCGTCTTCAGCAAATCCAAGACTGGTTTTACTTGAGCGATCGGGAAATTAGCTAAATTGGGAACTGCTTTGACCAAAGAAGTCAAATTTTGCAAGCGAGACAAGCCAAAATCTGAGAGTTTTAAATTGAGCCAACTGACCCGATTTTTCTGATTTTATTGGCTACTGGCCGATTGGAGGTGCTGATTCAAGAGCGTCCTAAACCAGAGGATTTTGAGTTAGCGTTTGATCAGTGGGTGGGGCGGATTAACAAGACTTTGGCGAGTTACGAGCGAGTGGCGGTTGAGAAGCAAGAGTAGCAAATTGCTGAGGCTGTTAATTCTCTGGTGCGTCAGACGGAATTGACTCGGTAGAGAACATCGGCTCTTGCGTTGATACCGGCTGCGGGTATCCTGTAGGTGGCATTAAGTGCTGGTGCTGTGATGGGGTGGATGGATTTACTTTGGTCGCAAGGAGGGTTTGCGCCGGGGGAACCAGTTCATTTGACTCAAGAGCAGGCGGATGCTTTGCGGTGGGCGACTAGCGCTGAGGGGAAATTTGCTCGGAATTTGATAAGGTGGAATTCGGATAGCCTTTCTAGTTTAGAATGTAAAAACGATGTTCGGCGTTTGGGGGTGACTCTGGAGGTGAGAGGATGTCCGGCTAATTCGGGGTTCTGCACGATTTGGGTGGAACCTGTGGAGAAGCGTAGGTTTAAGGATTAAATGCTTGGAGTAATAAATTAGGACACAAGGAGTTAGAGAAATGAATAATATATCAAGTCGCCAGATTAGAGAAACATTCCTGAGTTTTTTTGAGAAAAAAGATCATCTCCTCATACGTAGTGCATCGTTGCTTCCACAGAATGATCCAACCCTTCTCTATATCAATTCGGGGATGGCACCCCTGAAAAAATATTTTCTAGGGTTAAGCCAGCCTCCTCATCCTAGGCTTTGTAATGTCCAGCTTTGTATCAGAACGGGTGATATCGAAGATGCAGGAGATCGGCATCATTTTACATCTTTTGAAATGTTAGGAAGTTGGTCGATCAATGATTACTATAGAGAAACTGCTATTGAATTGGCTTATGAGTTGCTCGTAGGAGAGTTTGGCTTTCCAGTTGATAAGCTGTATGCCACTGTATACAGTGGCGATCCTGCTCTGGGTCTCCCACCGGATGAAGAATCTATCAAGGCTTGGGAAAAAGTTGGGCTACCTAGAGATCACATTGTCATTTTAGGCGAAGATAATTTTTGGGGGCCTGCTGGAGATACAGGTCCTTGTGGTCCTTGTACAGAGGTTTTCTTTGATACAGGTGACGAGTTTGGTGAATCATACGAAACCAGTGGGATTTTTGATACCACCAATCGGTACATTGAGATATGGAACGCTGGTGTCTTTATGGAGCTAGATAAGAAGGTAGATGGGAGTTTTGAGCGGCTCCCCTTAAAGAGCGTAGACACAGGTTCTGGATTAGAACGCATGACGATGGTCATGAATAATTGCAATAGTCTCTATGAAACAGACTTGATTAAACCAATTATGACCTGTGTAGCACAGCAGCTTTCAGGGAAGAGTAGCTCTAATCTGGATTATAAGATTATTTCAGATCACTTGAAGACAGCGACATTTATTCTTGCCGAAGGGGTTTTGCCATCCAACGAAGGGCAGGGGTATATTCCTCGGAGACTAATTCGGAAATGCACTGCTCTTGTCACCCGTTCTGGCGCGCTCAATTTTGACTATGGTTCAGTAGTCAATCAAGTTGTTGACATTTACAAGGATTACTATCCAAATCTACGCATCAATCAATCTCAAACAATTGAAAATATTCAGCGAGAAGTTAAAGATTTTGAGCAAACTATCAAGAAAGGTCTTGAACGGCTTGATAGTTTATTGCCTAGTAACGAAGGTTCTGTTCTTTCAGGAAAAAACACCTTTGAATTAGTTACAACCTATGGTGTTCCATTCGAGTTGGTTCAATTATTTACCCAACAGCGAGGTGTAAGACTTGATAAAGATGACTACATGAATCATTTTCGTCGCCATCAAGAAATCTCTCGTCAAGGAGTTGGAGCAAAGGCTGGTTCAGATGGGAAAATCCTGTCTCAGGAAGAGTTGAAAGCCTTGGTAGAGGGAGTTACTCCAACACTATTTGAGGGCTACGAGACGCTAGAAACCCAGGGAGAGGTTCTTTTGCTTCTGAAAGATGGGATGAGAGTTTCAACCGTAGATGCTGGTGCTGATGTTCAGATCGTAACGCGCAATACCAGTTTTTATGCAGAAAGTGGTGGTCAAGTTGCAGATACAGGTGTCATTGTTTCTTCGCATGGTGAAGCCAATGTTCTAGACACCACAAAGATCAATGGGGTATTTATTCATTACGCTAACGTTACCGAGGGTAAGTTAAGTGTTAGCGATCAGGTTCAATTGAAAGTTGATGAACTCAGAAGAAAACAACTGAGAGCCAATCACTCTGCAACCCATCTGCTACATAGTGCGCTTCGCAGCATACTGGGTGAATCAGTTAATCAAAAGGGTTCACTAGTTGATCCAGATCGCCTACGATTCGATTTCCAATATTCTAGTGCTTTGACAGAGGAAGAAGTCGTTGAAGTCGAAAAGCTGGTCAACTCTTGGATCTGGCAGAACTTGAAAGCGAATATACAAACAATGGATTACAAAGACGCTATAGCACAAGGTAGTTTGGCTTTGTTCTCTGAGAAGTATAGCGATCGGGTTCGTGTCCTTGAACTAGGAGACGTATCAAAAGAACTTTGTGGTGGGACTCATGTCAGTGCAACTGGAGAGATTGGGGTCTTTCTAATTGTTTCTGAAGGAAGCATTGCTAAAGGAATTCGACGCATTGAAGCAGTGACAGGAGATACTGCTCTACAGTTAGTACAAAATAGAACTCGAATTTTGAAGGAAGCTTCCAAGCTATTAAAAACTAGTCAAAATAATTTTTTGGAGCGGCTTGAGAATCTGATTAATTCTGGGGCATCGGATAAGAAAAAGGACAAAAGTGTTGCAGTTCAACCCTTTGAAGTTAAAGGAGAGGTTGTCTCTCTTAAATCTGGAGTCACTGTTTTTACAGGAAGATTGGGTGATGCAACACCTGAAGTCTTGAAGGAAGAAGCTTCGGCTAAGATCAATCAAAAAAATGCTGATGTTGTCTGTTTAGCTGGAGAAGAGAATAACACTGTTCGGGTCGTTATTATGGTGGCTCCAAATTTATTGGATCGCTTAAATGCCAACCATTTACTAAAAGAGTTGTTGCATTTTATTGATGGTCAAGGAGGTGGTAAAGCCCAGTTTGCTCAGGGAGGGGGAAAGAACCCACAGGGCATAAATGCTTTATTTAAAGCTTTGGCAGATTTGGTTGAAAAACAACTATAGCTTTTGGGTTCTTCGCAAATTTTACCACTGGATATTTAAGGTCTACATAATTCATGAAAAAACAATTGCCTTCTAGAAGTTGGATGAACCTCCAAGAGCATTACATTAGTGCTATCAAGAATCCTTGGTATAACGCAGTATTCGAGATCCAAGATGTCATAAGTGTTTCAACAATGACATTCTTTCGAGAAAGGCAAATTAAAGCTGTGCATTTCCCAATCACAACTTCTTCTGTATCTAGCCCGATGGGACGTGGAAGCGATTCAAAACCTGTCAAAATAGAACTTTTCGGTGTTGAGACTTATTTAGCTGACTCAATGCAGTTCTTGCTCGAATATGGTTGTCGTTTTGTTAAGGATGGCTGTTATTACATTATGCCGTCATTTAGAGGTGAGCAAGAAGACGAAACACATCTCTCACAGTTCTATCACAGCGAGGCAGAAATTATTGGGTCTATTAACGACGTAATAAGATTGGTTGAAGATTATTTGAGGTATTTATGTCTAAGTATTTTAGCTAATTGCAGAAGCACTATAGAGGCGATGGCTGGTGATGTCAGCCATATTGAAAAGCTGACAAAAATGAATACTCCCCTCCCTCAAATCACTTTTGACGAAGCGATTAAATTACTTGATTGTGATAAACAGTACATTGACATTATAGAACCAGGACTAAAAGTTTTGAACCGTAGAGGTGAACAAGCGCTAATTGATCACTTCGGTGGTTTTGTTTGGATAACTGAATTTGATCATGAGGCTGTACCTTTTTATCAAGCATTTACAGATGGTGAACGTAAGTCCAAATCGGCTGATCTTTTGTTTGGATTAGGTGAGGTTATTGGGGCTGGAGAACGCCACAAGACAAGTGATGAAGTATTAAGAGCATTGGAGCTTCACCAAGTAGATCGTCAGCCATACGAATGGTACTGTCGCATGAAAGAGGAATTCCCTATACAAACTTCTGGATTTGGTCTTGGTACTGAGAGGTTTATCTGTTGGCTAATGAATCATAATGATGTTCGAGATTGTCAGATTATTCCACGCTTCAACGGTACATTGACGCTCCCATAGTGAGTATAAGAAAAGTAGGCTATCAAAATTTATGGCAATTATGGCTCAGAAACAATCCAAAGACCCCGACACTTTCAATACCGATATAGAAAGAATTAAGCAGTTTGAATATGCTAAGTGGCACGCCTATTTTGAAGAAGCAATTCTAGGGAAAGGGCAGGAACACGAGACAACATTGTGGTGGCAAGCTTCCGATCAAGACTCGATAGAAATTGTCAAATCTCTTTTTTCTTCGGAACAGTCGATTGATTTGTTAGAAGCAGCTTGTGGTTCTGGAGGAACCTCCTTTAAATTAGCTGAATATATGACACTTTCAAGCTTAACACTACTTGATTTAAGTACCAACGCGCTTAATTTTGCAAAAATCCTTGAGCCTGTTCACTTAAATGGGAAAGTAACCTATACCGAAGGCGATATCACACAACTCCCTTTCCCAGACAGAATTTTCCACTTAACTTGGAACGTTGGAGTTATTGAACATTATCCAAAACCAATATTGTTGCAAATTGTCAAAGAGATGCTGCGAGTAACAAAACGAGAAGGTTATGTACTTCTAGGAATACCAAACAGACGCTCTGTCGCGGTACTCAAAGCGTGGTTCTTGGGAACAGATTTCGGCAGAAAGTATTTACCTTTCGCTAAAGGTTATCGCTTTGATACTGAAATTCTATATGGTAATCATGAACTCAAGAATTTTCTTGAAGAAAATCTCAACCTCTCTGTAGATGTTGCTTATGCAGGAAACTGTTTATGGGTGGGTGCGCCTGATATGTTAGTGCGATTAACGCAAAAGTACTTTAAACAGTCTTCTTGTTCGTTCTTGACCTTCTTTGTACTCAAACTAAAATGAATATTCTTCAATTAAAGACACATTTTTTAAATTTCTCACAAGATCGAGGCTTTCGTAGTCTTCCGAGTTTTCCACTAGTCACAGATGATCCTAGCATACTTTTCATTAATGCTGGGATTACGCCATTTAAACCAATTATGTTACAGGGAAAGTTGTTACCTGATACTGCCATTGTGCAGCGATGTTTGAGAACAAGATGGAACGCTTCGGGACTTTTTAGATTTGAAATGTTGGCTATCTTAGGAATGGCTTCTCGCCTTCCTGATGCTGTAACACATTTTTTTGATTTCTTAACAAAAGAAATCGATCTGCCAATTTCTAATCTTCATTGTGTTGTTAACGAGCAAGATACTGACTTACTAAACTTGATATCTTTATATTTACCAGATCAAAAAATTCATCATTTAAATGCGAATAATCATAAGTATTGGGTTCGATGGGAGTTTGGCTATGGTGAAATTCTAACTGGACGTGGATTGACCTTGGTATGGGAATTTACGAATCGTAGTCCTTGCTGTACAACTTGTTGTATTCACTGTGAATGCAACAGGTTTTTACCATTGGGAAACATAGTTGATGTGTTACATACACCAACGGAATATCGTTATTTTGATATCGGTTTTGGAGTTGAAAGGCTTACTTCCTTATTCTATGATGGTGAACTATATGCTATTGATACTCTTCAAGCATCTATAGATAAGTTTTGTAAATTGGGTATGGATGTGGGAATAGCTCAGTCACTCACTAATTTATATTCGTCGATCACACTTCTGATTGAGGAAGGTATTTTGCCTAGCAACAAAAAGTCTGGATATGTTCTACGAAAAATGATTCGTTGTATTGTCGAATTACTTTATATCGAACCTTATGAACTAGTTGTTGAATCTGTGACAGCAGCAACCAACTGTTATTTGAGTTTGACAGATAATTGCCCAGATTCTAATATAAAGACATTCCTATCTGTTATTACAGATGAATGTGTCCTCTATATTAAAAGTATTGATCGCGGAAAGCAAATGGCGAAAAAGTTCTTAATGGAAAAGGAAGAGATTTCAGTAGAGAACTTATATAGCGAGATCAGAAATACTTTTGGTCTGCCGCGAATCGTTATCAATAATCTCTTGCACATTTCGGATTAAATGACCTTGCTTTAATCATGAATACTTACAAATCACATACAAAAACATCAGCCATGAATGAAGACGAAATAGAAGATCTAAGTGCTTATCTATATGATTATGTTTTTGAGTCTAGAAATGATATATTCTTCTATTTAGATATGGCAAATCGTTTCGGAGGACCAATCTTAGAAGCTGGATGTGGAACGGGGCGAATTTTGTTACCTTTAGCGCGTGCTGGTTTTGAGATCGTCGGCTTTGACATCAATACTTCACGATTGGCAATCTGTGAAACCATTTTGGCTGAAGAATCTGATGAGATTAGGGCAAGAGCATCAGTGGTATTTGGTGATATGCGTAATTTTACACTTAATAGAGAATTTGCCTTACTCCTAACACCATTCCGCAGTTTTCAGCATCTTCTTACACCAGAAGACCAGCGCACGGCTCTCTTGACTATGAAACGACACTTGCAACCTAATGGAAGCCTTGTCCTAGACATTTTTAACCCGTCTATCCCATTCCTTGCGGATTCTCGATATTTAAAAGAGTTTGGTGATAGTCCACCTATCATCTTGCCTGACGGGCGACAAATCCTACAACGGGATCGTGTCATTTCTCGGAATTATTTCAATCAGACTCAAGAAGCAGAAGAAATATATTATGTTCGCCACCCAAATGGAGTAGAGGATCGCATAGTCAAATCTTACAGTTCAAGATATACCTTTCCTTACGAGCTAGAACATTTACTTACTAGCGTTGGTTTCTCAATTACAACTATCTTTGGGGATTACGATAAATCCACTTTTGGTGATAAGTACCCAGGTGAGTTAATCGTTGTTGCCCGTAAAGCCGAATGATTATGTTATTTATGACAAACTGAATTTTACGATCAGCAGATGAATCAGGTAAATATACATGAAAGATCATAATTCTAAGAATGTAACGCTAGACAATATCACTTCAAGTCAGGTGGAGAAAATGGCGTATGTCGATTTTATCAGCTTAATTAGAGAGACTAATCGTTGCCCTGGAGGAAAAAAAACAATCCGAAAAATATTGCAAAATACATTTGTCAATTCAGAATCAAAGGTTTTAGAAGTTGGGTCTAATACAGGTTTTACTTCTTTAGAAATTGCTCGTACAGCCAAATGCCATGTTGTTGGAATTGATGTCGTTGAGAGTGCTGTCATTGAATCTTGTCGTGAGCTTTCCAATGATGTGCCAGATATTCAAAAGTTAGTCAAATTTGAAACTGGTTCAGCTTTAAGTATTCCCTATCCAGATAACACATTTGATTTAGTAGTAGTTGGAGGAGCTACTTCTTTTATAGAGAATAAGCAAAAGGCATTAAAAGAATACTATCGAGTTGTAGTACCTTGGGGATTCCTTTCAGTGACTAACCTTTGTTACCATGAGATACCTCCTGAGAAAGTTGTTCAAGATGTATCAGCTATTATCGGGGTAAAAATTGAGCCTTGGACTGCCGAACAATGGCTTGATCTATTTAATAGAAACACCTTGTTTGAAACTTATTTATTTGAGAAGCATGAACTTAACCCGCAATCTCCAGAACGAATTTCAGAGTATGTTGAGTATTTCCTCAAAAAAGATCATTTATGTAACTTACCTACTGATGTGAAAGATGCCATCAGAAGGCGATGGAGACAAACGCTTGATGTATTTAACGAGAACCATAAGTATCTTGGATTTATACTAACTCTCTTTAGAAAACGAACTTTACCAGAAGAACCTGAACTTTTTTGAAAGAAAACAAATATATGAGCATCCTTCTACGTCCACCCTCTTTGAAAATAGGTAGTAATCTTGCAGTATTCTCCCCTTCATCACCTGGAACTGCGCTGTTTCCCCATAGATTAAAACGTGGAGTGACAGCTCTCGAAAATTTGGGATTTCAGGTGCAAGTACCAGAATCTGCATTTAAACAATATGGTTATACTGCTGGCACTGCGGAAGATCGGGCTAGTGAATTAATACGTCTTTTTGAGGATGATACTGTTGATGCAATTATTTGTAGCATAGGGGGGTTCAATTCTAGCGATATACTTCCTCTGCTCGACTACTCGATTATCTCAAACCATCCAAAAATATTCGCTGGCTACAGCGATGTTACTGCCTTATTGCTGGGTATATATGCGCGAACAAATCTTGTTACCTTCCATGCACCTGCTATCTTGTCAGAGTGGGGAGATTATCCAGAACCGTTTGCCTACACAGTTCAATCTTTTCGTGATTTAACTGAAACTAGATCAAGTTTGGTTAACTATCAACCATCCAATGAATGGACTAGCGAATTTCTAGATTGGGGCAAGGGAGAAGACAATCGCTCCAAGAATATGTATCAAAATCAAGCTTGGAAGGTTCTTAAAGAAGGTATAACGATAGGCTGTTTAATTGGGGGAAATATTGAAACGCTCAACCTTCTTATTGGTACTCCATATTGTCCTGATTTTTCTGGAGCCGTCCTTTTTCTAGAAGCGACTGATGCTGAAGCTTACCTCCCACGTTTACACAGGGCATTAACTCATCTTTATCTCTGCGGAGTTTTCGGGCAGATCAAAGGATTACTCGTGGGAAAGTGTCCCGATACTCATCCTGTCTCAGGTGTCGATCTAGAAACTGTTATCTTGATGGTGACAAAGCATTTTAATATTCCTGTTGCGTTAGGTGTTGATCTAGGGCATACCGATCCGATGCTAACTTTACCCATTGGAGTTCAAGTGAAGTTGAGTTGTATCGGTACAAATGTCAGCTTTGAGTTGCTTGAGTCTGCTGTCAGCTAATATCATTAAACTGATTGACAAAGCAGCCCAAAACTTTTTTATGTACCTAGAATAAAAAATATGTCTAACTTTCCAAAGCTTCTCTTAATTGAACATGGAGATCAAACAAAAGAATTTATATTTCAAAAAATTAGAGACAAACCTATTGAACTTTATATTGCCTGTTCTCAGGTTCCAATTTGGCTGCAAAAGTATATTTCTCCTGACAAAATTATTAAGACCGATACTTACAACTCAGTCATACTTATCTCTGATGTCTCTGCCTTTATGGTTTCTCAGGACATATCATTTACGGCAGTTGGAACATTTTGGGAACACACCGTCACCCAAACTGCGGATTTAGTCGCTGCTTTAGATTTAGTAGGGATTGCTCCCGGTGCAGCGCGACGCAGTTCAGCCAATAAAGTACTAATGCGGGAATATTGCAAAAAAGCAGGAATCCGCACTCCAAAGATTAGTGTCTTGAAAGATATTAAAGAACTACCCAATGCGCTTGAACAAGTCGGATTACCTGCTGTCCTCAAGCCTATTTTCGGTAATAATAGTTACGGTGTTATCAAAATTGATCGTACTGTTGATATTGAAAGTCTAGTTCAGCTATCTCAGAAAACATGGTCATTAGCACAAGAGGAAGCGTTTAAGAATTTCAGTGGAATATATTTACTTGAAAAATATGCTGCGGGATCTGTAGTAACTGTTGATGGGATTATACAAAATAAACAAATCTGTATTGCAGGTATGGTAGAAGTGGAGATGGGGCCAGAACCCTGGTTCACTCAACAAGCTAACTATTTGCCCCCTAAGTTGGATTCTGAGATTGTTGAATTGTGTTATGAAATGACAAAAACTGTAATTCGGACATTGGGCTTCAACAATTGTGGATTTCACTGTGAACTACGAATTACACGAGAGGGTCCAGTGATGATAGAGATTGCTGCCCGTTTACCTGGAGGATGGATATTACCTGCCTACGAGAGAGCTTATGGTATTGATTTAGTCTCGAAGATGCTAGATGTTTGGCAGGGTATAGACATCGAGATCAACGTTGCATTCACGCGACATATTTTGCAGAAAGGCATCTTTCCAACAAAGCCCGGACAACTCAAGGCAGTACGAGGTTATGAAGACGTTAGAAACATGAAAGGCTTATGGCATTTTGTTGAAGTGACAAAAGTTGGACAGGACGTAGTGACCTACCCAGAAGTACCACAGCCTATATATTTTTATGCGATCGAGGCAGAATGTCGCCAGGAACTTGAGTACTTATCCAAGGAACTTGAGGCAAAGATTGAAATTGAGATTGACTAAATAAGTAGGTAGGCACGAAAAAATCAAACTATATCTGGAATCGCTGAAAACTAGCGAACAAAAATTCAAAACTGCGGAAACTGCGGGAAAATTGGCGGAAATGTCGATTGTTCTCCCAAGCATGGGCGAAGCGCGAAATATCTCAACTGCAAAGCGAGCCTACTAAAAAACAACTGAAAGCCATCAAATCTCAACAAGATGCTTGGCATAATTTACTGTTACAATCCCTGCCTTTAGACACGTACAGCAAGCTCGCAGGAGAAGACTATGACGGAGACTCTAAATGCTTCGCGAAGGCTTCAGATTGGCCTTATACGGCTCTAAATCTTATAGAATCTCAAACTCCGCAAAACGCTCACCCACCTACTCCCAAATTACCAAAAGTTTCCTTTGACGTACCGGGTAAACCCAATAAAACACTGCCTGAAATTGCCCTATTTATGGCAAATAAATGGACAGAGATTGCCAATTCTGCTGTCAAATGTACTGCATCTGTTGAATCAGAAGTAGTAGCAGTGCAGAGTACATTCAGCGCCCAGCAGAAAGAAGATTACATTCGCGATGTTTCTAATCAATTTAAACAAAAGCTAAACAATAATTACACGGCTAAACCCGAAAAAAACATACCGGACACGCTTATATCAACTGTCAGAGAGCTAGCCAACATACACAGTTCCTCAACCCATCCGACAATGGCTTCTTTAATCTCAGCCGACGCTAGTCAAATCGAGCGGGATGTCCTAGACTGCAAGCTATGCTGCGAAGATAAACTTCTGTTTCGCATTCCGCCGGAACAAGTTAAAACTGGCCTTGAAACCTATAGAAAATTTCTGCGGTTTCAGATAACGCCACAACTGTTACTGCAAAATCAAATAGCTGTAGATTCTAAAAAAAGTGCTACTCCAGCCGACGAAATTACGATCGGCCAGTACAGAAATCTGTGCCACCGAAATCCCAATTACTTGCAAGATAAAAAATTGCCCGACATATACTTAGAAGGAAAAGTCATAGAACCCAATGGCTACAGCTTAAAAGAATCGATAATACAATCTCTCAACCCTTTATTACAAGCATCGGAACTCGAAGCGCGACCATTTTACCAATTTCGCAACCTATTTCCAGAAGCAGAACCAGGAGAGAAATACTATTACACACCAGAACAGTATAATACTTGCAGGGAAACAAAAGCTGCTTTTGACTCTCTTTTCAACTCTGCCGTTGCAGCTAAACTACGGTTGCAGACTGAAAAGGGCCCTTATTTAACTGCACAAACAGAAACTGGGATTAGTGTAGAAATTACCAATGTTGCCTTAAGCAAATACCCGGAACGTTTCAAAAACCGATCGTCGTTGGAAATCCTGCTAGTTACCAATGAAAACTACGGTGGATCTACTTCAAACAGCCACAAAACTTGTGTTTTAGGAAAAACAAAAGACTCAGAAGGCTCTGATAAATGGGTTAAACTCGGCACGCTCAGCGAAAGCAGCAGAAAGCTACTCGATATCCCCGGAAAAATTGAAGGAACGAAGTATTTTCGACTGCAAAATGTCAAAGTAGTACAAGCTTTAACTGAAACTGACTGTAATTTAATTTTCAAACAAGCAGCGGAAATACCAGATAGTTTTCAAAGTGAGTGCAGTTTGAAAGGTGAAACTAATGCTATGGCTGCTGCTACTTGGCACTTGTGTTGTGCACCAGAACTCAACCATGATAGCAGAAAAAAAACGCAAAATTTTGTTTTTGCTACTTGGACTTCTCAAATTGTCGATCGACTCAACGAACTTCAATTTAAGGAACTAACTATCGGCGAGTTAAATAGTGCAGACATCAAAATAAATAACTGCATCGAAAATGCTGAAATCAGAATTGATGCTGCCCAAACCGAAAATGGCGAAAACTCCCAAATTCACAATCGTAAAAATGCTGAAATTAGAACGGACGCGACAACAACCGACGAGCGCGAAAACTACCCAACTCACAATCTTAAAAATGCTGAAATTAAAACGGACGCGACAACAATCAACGAGGGTAATAACTCCCCAACTCACAATCGTAAAAATGCTGAAATTAGAACGGACGCGACAACAATCAACGAGCGCAACAATTCCCAAACTCACCATCGTAAAAATACTGAAATTAAAACGGACGCGACAGCAGCCGACGAGCGTGAAAACTACACAACTCAGGGTAAAAAAACCTTGCAAATAATGAAAGACGGTAGGTACATCACAGCGGGTACTGTCTCTGAAAATTCGGCGCAGTTACCAGTTGGAACTACTGCCCGCGCTAAGCTAATTCCTGCGATCGCAAAAACGGCTGAACTGCACGTAACTGGTTTGGACGATCGAATTAAAGTCGGTAAGGTTGCAGAATGCGAATTTGGCGGACAAAGTTCTCTATTAGACCGAGAATACACTATTACAATCCAAGCGCTCAATAAACCTAAATATTTACTTGAAACATCTGGTAAAGTTATCGGCGAACTCGACGAAACCTCAATAGAATCGCTCAGTAAAAATAATTGCCTGCACAACAATTTTTCTTTCACCGCCGAACTGACTACTTACGGAATAAGTAACGGCACGTATACAGTGGCAAAAAGCAGAACAGGTAATATTCTATGTGCTAGAAAACAAAATCTTATTGGCTATTATAAAGATTTGCGCTTTCAAGGAACAATGGCGGAAGTTTCAGTAAATATTCAACAAAAGCCTGAAATTTGTGCCGCAGTTACTACTGAATGCGGATTAAAAGTCTTGGGGGTGTTTACACCCAACCAGAAAGAATCTAAAATAGCCCTAATGAAAGCCTTCTACAACCAACAGCAAGGGAAAAGCGACGAAATGTTGAAAAAAGAATTCGACGCAGGGAAACTAACAGGACTTTCTTTTAAGGCATACATAAAATTTAATTCTACTACTCTTATAGCTTCTATAGATCCAAATTCTATACAGTATCCTATTAGATGGTTAAAAGAAAAAGAAGTTAATAATGAAATAGTTAACAACACAGTCAATAGTCAAGCAGTCAATAATCAGGCAGTCAATAATCAAACAGTCAATAATCAAACAGTCAATAATCAGGCAGTCAATAATCAAACAGTCAATAATCAAACAGTCAATAATCAGGCAGTCAATAATCAAACAGTCAATAATCAGGCAGTCAATAATCAAACAGTCAATAATCAAGCAGTCAATAGTCAAACAGTCAATAATCAAACAGTCAATAATCAGGCAGTCAATAGTCAAACAGTCAATAATCAGGCAGTCAATAGTCAAATACCAAACTATCAAACACTGAATAATGCAGAAAGACTCGCCGTGGCACAGCAAATAATACAAAACATGAACTCACCTCCTACTTTATTTTATGAATTCAAAAAACCAACTTTGATCAATGGAAAAATAACAGAGCAATCTGTGCTAGGGATTGCTGTTAGCTTGAGAAAATCCGAAACGGCACGCAAGTTTTTTAAAGATTACAAAATACAGCATTCCGAGATAAATCCGTTAGATGCGTCTGTTACAGAAGAAACTCGCCGGGGGTATGCAGTTTTTCATCTAAACCCCGAAAATCTACTGCCTCAAATAATGTCATCTCTATCTAAGCAATTTGGTTCGCCAATTGCCAAAGATTTATCTACCGATAGTCCGTATTTCCAAAAGCTCAGAGAATCTCCACCACTTCCGAATAGGGCATCTTTACTGCTATACAAATTCTATGGTATTAAAGACACTGAAAATGATCTCGCTACTTCAGAGCCTCAAAAAATGCTACAACAAAGTACAGACAATTCACCGCTCATACCTGCTTGGGAAAAAAACCTAATTGCTGCGGCCGTGCAAGCTGCAACCGACAACAATTATAGCCCCAGAACTCCCTTTATCCAAAATACTTTATTAGCTACTTACTGCAAAGAAACTGAAAGTCTTACCGTAATTCGAGCTAGAGATAATTCTACAATCTATTCGCGGGAATTGGGAAAAAATGCAGCAATAATTAACTTGTCAGAAGAGCAGAAGCAATTCCTCGAATCCTACAAAATTACGGCTAAAAAGGAAATACAACTTTAGCAGACTGTCAAGAATCACCACACTTTAAGCCCACATTTCGCGCCCCTTGGGGGTGCGGAATGTGGGCTTAAAGTGTTGCTGTGAATGAGCGAAAGATTTGACGCAATTCGCAAATGAATGGCGCAAAATGAATGGCGCAATTAGTCAATACGCCTCTAAAAATAGAGTCAGTTTTAGATATGCCCTACAAACGAAGACGGATAACAATTACCATGAACCAGTTTGTTCGAGGTGAGGCGACAATTCTGGGAGTGACCACCGTAAAGGTAAACTTCCGTCAACTCGATAACCTTCCTCTAAACGGAAGCGAAATAGACGCTCTGCTCCTTCATAGGTGAGAATTTCATCCCCTTCCCAAATCACTTCAGCAGTACCTGTGAGATATAGCAAGTTGCCCTGCTCAAAGTCTATGAACAACATCCCAGCCCGTGGATTTAACTCCAAATTACCAAAAGTATTGAAGTGACAATTGCCAGAAAAATCGGGAACAGTCAAGGTATGGTCATCATCGATTCTTACAAAACCAGGTTTACCTCCCCGATGGGAGACATCGACCCCACTAGCGCCTCCTGCTGAAGCATCCTGATAGGCAGTGGCAATGAAGAAGGTGTCTGCTGCCGCGATCGTGATTTGTTCCGGTTGTGACAATGCTGTTAGCTTGTGTACTGGTTTGGGGGCTGTTAGATCAAACCCCTGTAGTAAACACATTCGAGCTTGAATATATTGAGGACAGTTGCCAAAGCTTTGTCCCACACGCACTTCAAAGCCATTGGCATGGGTTGCAGTCACAACACCGTTCATACGGTTGCGGCGACGAGTATGTAGTTCAATACCTAACAAGCCGATGTCGATGCCGTCTGCAAGAGTAGTTGCTAAGGGATCACCAAATAAAGGTTTGGTAGCCACTCGTAAGGTGCGATCGTCGGGGGAGGAAAGAAAACCTGGTTCGCCTACCAAAATGGATGCCCAAGGATTGCCTGCGGCATCCACGGTTCCCACAAGTACATAGGTCAACTGAGTAAAGAACTGACGGTGCTGTTCTAAGAGAAATTCTCGAATTACCCGTCGTCCCATCTTATCCATCTGTTCCTGTGCTCCCAATCGAGCTTGAATCGCCCTTTCACCGACATGAAAGGGCGATTCGCTGCGACTCCAACCTGGAATTGCCATAATTTCTTTGCTCCTTAATCATCCTGTGCTTGACTGGTTCTGTATTGTGAAATGAGAGTTGTCGGGTGATTGCACGGATTTTCAACAAATCATTAGGAGACTGGAGCAATCAACTCCATGCGAATGCCACCAGGGATGTAGAACATCATATGATGGATAAGACCTTCACCGAGAGGCTCAGGGGGAAACTCGATTTGCACTCCTTCTGCTGTTGCCAGTGTTTGGTAGAGGAAATTTAGTGTTTCTAGATTTTGTACTTTCAGGGCGAAGTGGTGCAGCCCAATGTTGTTCTTGCGATCGAACGGAGTCGCAATGTTAGGGTCGGCTGCTTGCCAGAGCGTTAGCAGCGTAGTACCGTCCGAGAGGAACAAAGCTGGATAGGATAGAACTTCACCCACTTGCTTGAATTCTAAAACATCAACAAAGAAATCACGGGTTGCCGTTATGTTTGGAACGGTGAGCCCAATGTGGTGAGCGCCTTGAGTCATAGCCATCAGTTAATTTCCTGTAATGAATTGGTCGAATTAAGGTTTGATGATGTCCTCCGTGGAGAGTGTAGGAGGTCATTTTAGTAACCCGTTAGCGCAAAATCATTAGTTCAGCCATTTCTGAAATCAGTGTTTCTGGAGGAGTAAAAACAGCCGCAATTCAGTCTTCGGTGACGTGAGGAACTGGCGTTTGTCTTAAATCACGATAGGTAATCACATCATCAGGATGCAGGTCTTGCCACTCAGCCATAGACTCTTTGGCCAACTTGCGAGATTTAGAGCGATCGCCGCGTGGACTTGAATCAACGTGCAGAATGCTTGCATGGTGCCTCAACCAGAAATTTCAATTTCATCTAGACAGTAAGCTACCGCTTATGCAAAACTCACTGAACAATTGCAGTAACGCGGATTTCAATGCGCATCGTTGGCAGTCCAAGAGCTGCGACTCCTACCTGTGTCCAAATTGGGGCGTGGTTGGGCATGTAATGGCGATATAGCCTGACCATTACCTCGTTAACCTCCGGGGGAAACCCACCAACATGGTAAGAATTAACGTGGACAACATGCTCCCAACCCGCACCGGCAGCCGCCAAGGTTCGCTCTACGTTCCGAAACGCCTGGGCAATCTCGTCCGCGAGCGATTCGGGAATTTGCAGATCGTCATCCCAGCCGCCTTGGCCTGATGTTTCCACTCGATCGCCAATTTTTACCGCTTGCGAGTAATGCAATTCATTCAGCATGTATTCCCCATAGCCGGGGGTAATAAAAAACTCGGGCTTTTTCATGGTATTTCTTTATTCAGTAAGTTTGACTCTATCTCGCGCTGCTTGAGACAGCTTGCAAGATCTAATTGACTTGAGGAGGTGCCAGGTCAGCCTATGCTGGTAAGCACTACGAGCAGAAACGAGGGCAGGTTGAAAACGACGTGGACGACGAGACCGGGCCAGATCGATCCACTGCGGCGGAAGATCTCGGCGGTGGCGAGACCCGCCACCACGGCTACGGGAAGGTGTAGTTGATCCCATGCATGAGAAAAGGGAAGGGGAAAGGTTAGGGTTTAGGGTAGAGCCAGTGCTTAAATAGCTGGGTTAGGCGGGGCATAATCAGGTAGGTGAGCAGGGCGACTACGAGTCCAGTGGTGATCAGTTGATTGAGTAGAATTGGTAGGCTAGATAGAATCGGAGTGAGCAATCGACTGACGATAGCCAGAGTAACGAAGACTCCTAACCAGGTCACGATCGCCATTTTGTACTTCGGTGGAGGGGCTTTGAGGGATTTATTCGGTAGGCTAAACCAGGTTTCCAATCCGGTTAAGGTTTGAATCGACTCTGGTTTTTCAATTAATGGCTGCAATCGCTCAATCCATTCGCGCCGGACATCCGACTCTAGCCAGGTTTTGAGGTTGTCGTAGCGATCGAACTTGAGGATCACGACATACTCAGGATGGGCGTGATCGGGAGGGCGAATCGTGCTAACCCCAAGATGTCCCTTAATTTTTCGGGCATCGGCGGCAATGCCATGAAACCACTCTTCGTAGCCTTGTTCGCGTCCGGGTCGCACGACATGAGAGATAATTGCCGTGACTTGAGAGTCTTCATCTGTGCCAATGGTTAAAGATTCTTCCAACATCGAATTTGTCCCTCCAGTTGATTGGAATTACACCAGCCTGAACCATACGGCGAACAGCCATGTCATGAGCTTCCGCAGTAACACCGTCCGAAGCATCAGTAACGATGAATACTTCATAACCCTCACCAAGCGCCTGGATTGCTGGCATTGCGAGACAGATCTCGGTGTAAAGCGCTACTACCGTGATCTGAATTATCAGGGAGCGGAATGAATTCAGTTTCACCGGGAACCGCCGGGAAGCGACGGTCTTGCCAATCTCGTTTTGCCTGGTCGATACGCGCTGAGCGGCTCGACACAAAGTTCCAGTACTTTGTGCGATCGCCCACTGGTGCCCCGCCGATAATCATTGCTTTTGCCTCAGCCTCCGCCCGAATATCTACTGATTCATCCGGCGCTAAAACGGCTAGACGATATGGCTCTAAAGGCTTTCCATTTACGAATAGGCCGGATGTGACGCTATAAACTGCCCTTTCAAAACCTTCTATTGGGGCTAGCTGAAATTGACTACCCTCCGTGAAAACGAGCGCTAGGTAAAGAGTCGCAGAGTAGGTTTTAACTGGTGATTGGTGAGACTGGTAGCTACCGGCGATCAAGGTCGCGCTGGTGCCTGTTTGAATCCACCTCGGTAAATCAGTCGCCGGATAATGTGAAAAGCTGGGTTCAACTTCTTCGGCGATTTCGGGGAGGGCAATCCAGGTCTGAATGCCGTGAAGAGTAGATTCTTTCTCTCTAAAGCTCTCGGGCGATCGCTCAGAATGAACAATACCTTTGCCCGCTGTCATCCAGTTCACCTCGCCCGGAAAAATCTCTTGTACTGTACCTAGACTATCTCTATGCAGAAGGCTTCCTTCAAACAAATAGGTAACCGTCGCTAAATTGATGTGTGGATGGGGTCTAACATCGACGCCTTTTCCCGCCGGGAAAGTAGCTGGGCCTAAGTGATCAAAGAAGATGAAAGGTCCAACCATTTTTAAGGTTTCACTCGGCAAGATGCGCTGTACGCTAAACTCACCTAAGTCGTGCTTTTCAGGCGTGATTAATTGCTGAATACTCATTTTTGTACGATCCATTCTTAGTTGGCGTTGTGGACGAAGATACAATCTTAGTTTTGTTTATTTACTTTGCAGACACGCCCTAGCGTGTGAGCTTGACTCAACAGGGTGAATCACAGAGTTTTTCACAAGTCAGAAATGCGGCAGGTTAGCGATTATTTCTGCTGAAGAAAGTCCAGCAACACGGGATTGACCTGATCGGCATGAGTCCAATTGATGGCGTGCGGTCCGCCAGGGATGACAACAAGTTGACTGTTTTTAATCAGCTTCGGAAGTCTTGCTGCGGTGGACTCAAGCGGCAAAATGCGATCGCTATCTCCATGAATAATTAGGGTTGGTACATCAATGCGAGGCAGATCATCGCGGAAATCGGTGAGCCAGGACGGTACACAATCCAACGTTCCCTTGGCAGACGCACCTACGGCAACATTCCAACTGGCTTGAATGGCATCGTTGCTGATGCGATCGCCCAGCAACACATCCACATTGAAGAACGCTTTGAAAAATTCAGAAAAGTAAGCTGGACGGTCTTCAACGATCGCTTTCATAATGCCATCGAAAACGCTTCGATCGACACCTTCAGGATTATCATCGGTCTTCAGTAGGAAGGGCGGCACGGTCGCCATCAGCACGGCTTTCTGCACACGCTCTGAGCCATATTTGCCAAGATAGCGCGTGACTTCACCTGTTCCCATTGAGAAGCCGACTAACACAGCGTCATGCAAGTCAAGCTTGGTCATCAGCACGTTCAAATCTGCGGCAAAGGTATCGTAGTCATAGCCAAATGAGGGTTGACTAGAAGCACCAAATCCTCTGCGATCGTAGGTAATCACCCGATATCCTTCGTTCAGCAGAACCAAGACCTGCTTCTCCCAGGAATGTCCGTTCAATGGAAATCCATGAATCAGTACAATGGGTTGACCTGTTCCCAGATCTTCGTAATAGATATCAATGTTTACAGAGTTTTCTTGACCAACGGTAATGTAAGACATGAGAGTTTCTCCTGTGTAAATCGATGGTGTGTTTTTGTCTGTGTGAAAGCGTTGCTTGGCAGTACGGCTCCTGTGCTTAGATCGATTGTTCCGAAGGTTCATCCTGAGAGAACCTCCCAGAGTGAGGACAACGCGCCGTCCGCACAGATCAAACAGAGCGAAGCAACTTCAGTAACTCTTCCGCTGCGGGTCCCGAAGATGCCGGATTCTGGCCGATCACGAGCCTCCCGTCCACTTGGACATAGGGAACCCAGTTGGCGGTTTTGCTGTAGATGCTACCTCGTTCCTTTAGCCGGTCTTCCAACAAGAAAGGCACGATCGCACTCAAGCCCACCGCTTCTTCTTCTGCATTCGTGAACCCAGTCACGCGCTTGCCTTTGACCAGATACTCGCCGTCCTTTCCGCGCACATTGACCAACGCGACTGGCGCGTGACACACTGCACCGACTGGCTTGTCGGACTTCACAAAGGCTTCGATCAGTGCGATCGATGTCGCGTTGTCGGGCATGTCCCACATCGGGCCATGTCCGCCGGGGTAGAAAACTGCATCGAAATCGTCTGCGGACACGTCGGCTAGCTTTTTCGTGTTGGCAAGTTCAGCCTGCGCTGCGGTGTCTGTGCGGAAGCGCTGCGTTAATTCGGTCTGGAACTCGGGTACCTCGCTTTTCGGATCGAGCGGCGGCAGACCGCCCTCCGGTGAGGCCACCGCGATCTCTGCTCCTGCATCCTTCAGCACGTAATAGGGAGCAGCAAACTCTTCCAGCCAGAAACCAGTTTTCTTTCCGGTATCGCCAAGTTGGTCATGAGACGTGAGAACAATGAGAATCTTCATAGCAAACCTCCTTTTTAAGAACTCAAACACGGTCTTTCTCGCTGCATCACACCTGATTCGCCTTCAGTGTTAGTGTGAGAACATATCGGGTTCGATCGCTACTCGATCGCAACGTGTCGCACTGCCGATCGACTACTGCGCTACATACCCACCATCTACCATCAACGTTTCACCTGTTATGAACGATGCCAGGTCAGATGATAAAAACAGGACTGCATTTGCAACTTCAAGCGGTGTTCCAACTCGTCCGATCGGGTGAAGTCCTGCCAAGTAAGCTTTGGCTTCATCTGTAGCGGCTTCAAACATATCTGTTTGGATTGACCCTGGTGCAACGCCATTGATGCGAATACCCGCTTTGGCATATTGGAGTGCAGCAGCTTTTGTCAAACCTACGACCGCATGCTTACTCGCGGTGTAGAGGAGTATGTTAGGAAGTGCAACGACTCCAACCGCAGATGCCGTATTGACGATTGCACCACTTCCCTGTTTCAACATCTGAGCGATTTCATATTTCATCGACAACCAAACGCCTTTGACATTGACGTTCATAATGTGATCGTATTCAGATTCTGTGTTGTAACTTAATTCACTCAACGGTGTTCGAGCTATTTTTCTACTTCTCAAAGAACGGCAACTCGTTTGTTTTATGATGAAACCATCATGTTGCTAGTCGCGCCCTGCCACAATAATCTTTTCTGCTAAACCGATCGGGTTAGAAAACATTACCTCATGGCTACCAGGCATTTGCACGAGCCGAAATAGCCCCAAGCGGCTAGACATTCTCGGATGCCAACCCCACTGTTCGCCTTGAGGGAGGACATTATCTTCTGTACAGTAGAGGTAACTTTTGAGAATGGGCAGCGAGTAAAACTGCTTCAAGTCCAACTTGTCAATTAACGGTTGATACGGTTCAGGTAATAATTGTGCGTAACTGGATTTAGCCAATTCTAGGTCAGCGTCGTTGAGAAACGCTTCTCGCCAAACCTCAAAAGGCATCATTATCGTACGATTGTCCGATTCTCTCGCTAGATTGTCGAATAACGCTTGAGAGTCGGGCGGGATGTTATTTCTAAGGCTCTCCCCATCCTTGAGGACAAAGGCATTGAAGAAGATGAGCCGTCGAATACGATGAGGAATTGCTTCGGCAACTTTCGCAATAATTGTCCCGCCGAAACTATGTCCTAATAGGACAATATCGGTTAAGTCTTTATCAAGGATGTAATCGACGATCGATTGTGTACATTGAGCATGGTTAACGTTTTTGTTCGCGCCTTTCCCGTGTCCAGCGATCGTAGGAGCAAAAGCTAGATGTCCTTTAGCTTCTAGCTGGTCAATGACTGGTTTCCAAGCAGAACCATCATGCCAGGAGCCATGAACTAAGACAAAAATTGACATTGGATAACTCCTATTATTTAGTCGCGATCGCCAGCACGATCGATCAGTGCGTTTGAGGGCAAGCTCGGATTGAGTAGCTTGCGCGCACTGTCAACCCCGACAACGGGAAGTGTACCCGGATCGAGCAAGCCGAGCTGAACCAATACACTTGCCTGATCCCAGTAGAGGTGTTCGTGGGCTAACTTGCCGTCGCGGAACTGGACAATCCCTACCACAGCCACTTCAACCAGTTTCCCTGTTGGCGCAATGCCGGGTAGCATCCAGTCCATCTGGACGGTATGAGTGAACTTAGCCAGCATTTCATCAACAAGCTGGTCGGTTCCGATCGTACGTGAGATCGGAATTAGCTCGATGTCCGGCGGCATCTGTGGAATGAAGTATTTGGAATAAAACTCGCGCAGTGCTGGTTTCCCGACTCCCCCAGTCATTATCGGGATGTGGTTAACGTAAGCATCTTCAACCATCGTAGCGAGGGCATCTTCATTACTGTGAGTGCCAAACTCGTACCCCAAATGCTCTTCCCAGAGTTCTTGCAAAAACTCCTGGGCTGGTGTCAAGTTGGTGCTTGCCTTTCTATTTGCTTGTTCGTCTACAGTTTGTTTGTTGACCATGTTATATTCTCCTGGTTCTATGTATCTAGAGTTTATTCAGTTCCAATGCTTAACTTCTTTCAGATTCTTACGATGATTTGTCAGATTCTTATCTAAATATTTCCGCTTTATACTGTTTCCGATTTGAGCGATCGCAGGTCACTGATTATTCCTGCTGAAGAAAGTCCAGTAACACGGGATTGACCCGATCGGCGTGAGTCCAGTTAATGGCGTGCGGTCCGCCAGGGATGACAACAAGTTGACTGTAATTGAAAATTAACTCGCTGTATATCCGCCATCGTTGGCGTAGCCTCTCCGACAGGAGAATCGCCAAAGACTGACCTGTGATGTAGCTCGCAGCATCAGAATAGAGAAAAATTGCAGCGCGTTTTTATCACTCAGTCAATTGCAGGACAATCTTGCCTCGCATTCTTCCCTTTTCTAAACGTTGATGAGCTTGAACGATGTCACTCCAAGGCAGAACTGAATCAATGACGGGTCGAATCTGGTCGCGTTCAATCAGGTTTCTCAGTGCGTCCAATTTGTCTCTATATTGAGGACTGAAAACGAAGTGAATCGTCAAATTCTTACCCCAGGCATCAAGAAGTGTTTGAGGCGTTGCAATATCGACGATTGTGACAAGTTTGCCAAATGGACGAATCACTTCTGAGCTATGTCCAATCGTATCGCCGCCAATCGTGTCTAAAACCAAATCAACGCCGCGATCCTTCGTTTTTCGCCCAATCACTTCAATATAATTTTCATGCTTGTAGTCGATGGGATAATCTGCACCCAGTTTCTTAACAAAGTCGAAGTTTTCGGCACTACATGTTGTAAATACATAAGCACCCATTGCTTTCGCTAGTTGAATTGCGATCGAACCGACTCCACCCGCTCCAGCATGAATTAGAACTGTTTCACCGACTTGTAAATTCCCTCTGGTTATAAGGCAATCCCAGGCGGTTCCTCCTGCCAACGGCAAGCAAGCTGCCTCAACATGGGTCAAATTAATCGGCTTAACTGCAACAATGCTTTCTTCTGCAACGTGGTATTGAGCATAACTACCAAACTCGCCAAAAATCTGGGGTGAGTAGTAAACTTCATCTCCAACCTGCAAATGAGTGACTGCCTCTCCAATAGCTTCAATCACGCCCGAAACGTCAACTCCGATAATTGCAGGGAGACGAACTAAATCTTTGTAGTCACCCCGACGAGTTTGATAATCAATGGGGTTGATCGAGGTCGCATATACTCGTACCAGAACTTGGGTCGCTTTTGGAACTGGCTTAGGGATGTTTTGAAATTCAAACACCTCAGCTCCACCAAAAGCGGTCAGTATCGCAGCTTGCATGTACTCCATATCAGCCTCCTTGCGTCTAAAAATTAAGTCCAGTTGTTCTCTCTTGAAATGGATCGATTCACTGTGAGTCCACCATCAAAAATCAAAAATTAACTCGCTGTATATCCGCCATCAATCACTAAAGACTGACCTGTGATGTAACTAGCAGCATCAGAACACAAGAACACAACGGTTGAGGCAATTTCTTCAGGTTTACCCATTCGACCCATCGGCACGATCGACGCAAGTTGCTGCTCTAGAGCAGTATCTTTATTGCTAAAGCGATCGATCATCTCTGTGGCAGTCAGACCAGGATTGACAGCATTAATCCGAATGCCTTGCTGGGCATAGTCGAGTGCAGCGGCCGCGTCAACCCCATCACGGCATGCTTACTGGCAACATAAGGACTTGTCCCGGCAAACGCCACTAACCCGCTGGTTGAAGAATTATTGATAATGACTCCCGTTCCTTGGGTTAGCATCTGTTGAATCTCATATTTCATGCACAGAAACAGTCCCCGCACGTTAATCGCCATCAGTTTATCGAATTGTTCAAGTGAATGTTCATGTAGGGGCTTCATCGGTGATTCGATTCCGGCATTATTGAAGGCACAATCGAGTCGTCCATAGGTTTCGACTGTCTTTTGCACTAATGCTTTGATGTCTTCCTCATTCGAGGCATCTGAATGAACGTATAAGCATTCAGCGCCTTTTTCGCGAATCAGTTTGGCGGTTTTTTCACCTTCTGCATCGCGTCTACCGGAGAACACGACTTTTGCTCCAGCAGCACCAAAGGCGATCGCTGTTGCTCTGCCAATTCCCGATGTACCACCAGTGACTAACGCCACTTTATCTTGCAGTATCATCCTGTTTCTCCTGTTTCAATCAATATTGACCTTCAAAAATCAAACTCCGATCCGTTTAGCAATTACCAACGCCGTGAAGCTTGTCTAATTTTCTGTAAATTCCAGCACAATTTTCCCTTGTGTCCCCCCTCGCTCTAGACGCTGATGTGCTTGAATTATCTGATTCCAAGACAGCGTTGAATCAATGACGGGACGAAGCTGAGTGCGCTCGATTAGTTTTGTTAAAGCATCTAATTTTGCTCGGTATTGTGGCGTGAAAACAAAATGGATAGTCAGATTCTTGCCCCATGCTTCGATGAGTGATTGCGGCGTTTCAGTGTCTACAATACTCACAAGCCTGCCAAATGGGCGAATAATTTCTGGGCTACGCTGGATTGTTTGCCCACCGATCGTATCCAAAACTAAATCAACACCTAGCTTATCTGTTTCTTGATAAATAACTTTCGCGTAATCTTCGTTCTTGTAATCAATGGCTCGATCTGCACCAAGTTTTTTGACAAAATCGAGATTTTTAGAACTGCATGTTGTAAAAACATAGGCTCCCATCGCTTTTGCAAGTTGAATCGCAATTGAACCAACGCCACCAGCACCCGCATGAATTAGAACTGATTCCCCAACTTGAAGATTGCCTCTCGTCACTAGACAATCCCAAGCCGTTCCTCCTGCAAGAGGAAAACACGCTGCTTCAATGTGCGACAAGTTAGAAGGCTTAAGCGCAACAATCCCTGCATCAGCAACATGATATTGAGCATAGCTGCCAGATTTTCCAAAAATCTGTGGCGAGTAATAAACTTCGTCTCCTACCTCAAAGTCTATCACTGATTCTCCAACTGTCTCAATAACCCCTGAAATGTCAACTCCGATAATTGCTGGTAATCGAACCAAGTCTTTGTAGTCACCACGGCGAGTCTTATAGTCAACTGGATTGATCGATGTCGCACACACCCTTACTAGAACCTGATTAGGTTTTGGTATTGGCTTAGGCACAGTTTGAATCTCAAACTTCTCAGCATCACCAAACGCAGTTAATACGGCTGCTTTCATAGATTCCATCTATGCCAACTCTTTTTGATTCTGAAGTATCATTTTATTTCTCCTAGTATTAATTTCGTTGCAATTGACTTGCAGCAATAATCGCTGCCATCAACTCCGTCATGTTCCAGTGCCCGATATATCGATTTCCATTGATAAAAAGGGCTGGAGCAGTTGTCACTCCACTCTGTATTCCACCTTCGATATCTTCATTGATGCGATCGACATGCACTTGTTTAGCCAACTCTTTGAGAAATTGAGGAATGTCAAGTCCTAAATCATTGGCGTACTCAACTAGATAACCATTCTCCAACCTTTGTTGATGGGCAAATAAAGTGTCGTGCATTAACCAAAACTGTCCTTGGACAGCGGCGGCAACGGCTGCTTGGGCTGCCCGTTGAGCGTGAGGGTGAATCTGTGTTTGCGGAAAATGACGGAAGATAAAGCATAAATAATCCTCTCCAAAAGAAGTACTAAGCTCTCGTTTGATCACTTTAATCAGCTTGTAAACGTCCGCACTTCTGGAGTCTTGATAATCTCCATACATCACCAGCACGACCTTGGCACTCAGCACACCTTGCATCCAATCTTGGGTTGAAGGTGGGATAAGTAAGGAACTCTGGCTACGATCGTCGTTCATCTTTCTAGATCTGCATCAAGACCTTGCAATTTACTTGCTCAATCTGTTGATTACATGACTGTTTGCTATAAATTCAATATAGGCGATCGCCTTCAAGCTGTCGTCTATATCAAGTTGAAATTTTTACAGTACAAATTGATAGAGTAACCATTCCATCGCGGAGTAGAAGGTTGGCTATAACTTAAGTTAGAATCGGGTGCACTGATTTGTTTGAGAGTACATTGGTTTGTAGTGGCTATCAGAGTAGGTAGTATCATCAGTCAAACATTTCTCTCCCAATAGGGCGGATTCCCAAATCGTTGAATCAGGAAATCAATAAATATCTGAACACGTCGCGAATGCTTACGATTCGGTAAATACAATGCATAAAAGCAGTTCGTCTAGATTAAATTCAATCTAGACGAACTGCTCAATTTATAGTTAAATTTTAGTCGCTAGCAGTGTGACCAAATCAGCATGAGCTAACACCACATCGGGGCTGCGTTGAAACGCCGCATCATACTTCACAGCAAAGTCATTTCCAGCTTCATCAGGTTTGATACTCCCCACCGATGAATCGGGGGGATTCTTGATGTATTCCACAAAGGGACTTTCAAAGGCGTTATCAATCCACCTCTACCCACTTAGATTGGACAAATCCAACCCTTGCGTATACTTTTACCTTTTTATGCTTTCAGAGTCCATCACAAAGCCAGATAGGTACGCTCAATAATTCACTGTTGCTTGTTTGATCAGGCTACGGTCAAGCCGAGACGAACCAACTCAGGAGTTACACCTTATGAAATTATTTCAACACGTAGATGGTTGTTCTTAATCGCTGCACCTATTATATCATTGAAACTCAAGCCGCTGCACTCATTTTTAGGCGACTAAATAAGTCGCAGCCACGTTCCTCCCCATGTCTAAAGCCAGGGGCTTCCCGCTCGTTTTTCGGTGATCACGGCGCGACCTCAGAACTTTGCGCCGCTCATGGCTGCCATGAACGCCATCGGGTTCCAGTACTCGCGGTAGGTGACGATTAGCCCGTTCTTGAACGTGACAAACGTGGCGTAGCTCATTTCATAGGGGTTGCCGTTACTGATCACCCGGCCTGAGACGCTCCACTCGGCAATGGCCATGTTGGGGTCATCGGTAGCGATGATCTTCAGCGTGGGAGTCCGCTGCACGTCAATGACGCTGGGATAGTTCTTCAAATACTCGTAGATAGCCGCTCGGCCCACCAGCTTTCTGGACGCCACGTCGGGCGCGAAGGGGAATTCGACGATCACGTTTTCGTCGCAGAGTTCAGCCCAGCCCTTAATATCTTTGGCTAGGAAAGTGTCCAGACTGCGCTTCAGCAATTGCGCTGCGGTCAGACCCTTGCCAGCCTCTTGCGTGTGTGCGGGTGCGGCGGTGGCAAGCGTGACGTCGCTTGTGAGATGATCTTGTTTCATGTGATTGTGTCCAAGTTGGGGTTGATGATGTTGACTTGCCCCTGCGGCAAATCTCAGAGCTATCGCCCTTTCGGGCGGGGTTGCTTTCACTGATTGCGTACTTCTCTTAGGCCATCCGGGCAGCGATGCTTTCGGCCAGCATCATGGTCGGGAAACCCGTTGCGACGGAGGGCACGTCAGGCCAGATCGAGGCATCGACGACTCGCAGGCTTTTGACGCCACGAACGTGCCCGTCAATATCCACCACGGCCCCGGCATCGCGCGGTCCGCCCATGGGAACCGTGGAGGTCGGATGCCCATAGCTCTGCACAGCGGCGGCCAGTGTGGCGTTGATCGATGCGCGGTCACTCTTAGCCGCGCCCGGCGATAGTTCTTCACCCACCATGCTGGCAAAGGGCTGCTGCCGCGCGATGTTCCGGATGACTTCGATACCATCGACCAAGCGATCGCGATCGCCGCTGTCCGTCAGGAAGCCGAGATCGATGATGGGAGCGGCATGGGGATCACGGCTGGCGATGGTCAGCGTTCCCACGGAACGTGGTCTCACAAGCGCAGCAAAGAGCAGGAACATCACACCGTCCGAGGTTTGCCCACCGTCGGGCATTGGCGCGGTGCTGATGTTCAGATCCGCCTCGCCGCTCGTCGCGTCACGCGATGCCGTCCACAGCATTGCGCCAATGGGAGGATACGCAAGCCCGACGGCTTCCTTACGAATGGACCAGACGGTCGGGACCAGCGGATGGTCTTGCAGACGACGACCGACCGGCAGTTCGGACACGACCGGGATATCGAGGCCGCGAAGCACCTCGGAGGGGCCTATGCCGGATCGCATCAGGATCGCCGGACTGACATACGTGCCAGCCGACAGGATGACTTCACCGGCCAGGATGATCGCGCCGCCAGCCAGTCGGACGCCTTGGGCTTTGCCTTGCTCCACCAACACGGCATCGACCAGCGTCTCGTCGCAGATGGTCAGATTGGACCGGGTGCGCACCGCATCACCCAACAGGGTCATTCCCGTGTTGAGCCGCACACCCATGCGGGTGTTCATCACATACGGACCAACGCCCAGCGGCTGCTCGGTCGTGAAACCCGCTGTGCGCTCGTAGCCCGCCGCCAGCGCCGACGCGATGAAGTCGCGATGCTGGTCGGAGACTTCCTCATCGCCAAGCTGGTGGATGGGGACGGGGCCGTCACGGCCCTCGCCGCCAGAGCCGGAGCTGCGCTCCAGCGATTGATAGAATGCCTGCGAGCTTTGCCAGTTCAAGGCGTCGAGGTCATGCGCATTGGCCCAGCGATCGTGGTCGTATTTTGGCAGCCGCATCGTCACTGCGCCGTTGACGGCTGAACAGCCACCCAGTACTTTGCCACGGTAAAGCTGAAGCCTTCTGCCCAGCAATCCAGGCTCGCTGTAAAAGCCCCAGTCATGCTGCGAATCGCCACCTAATAGGTCCTGGCGGCGGACTGGGTCGGGGTAGGCGTTTGGGGGATATGCCTTGCCCGCTTCGAGCAGCAAGACACGGCGAGATGGATCGGCACTCAGTCGGTTGGCCAGCACTGCGCCAGCGGACCCACCGCCGACGATAATGATGTCAAACTCTGCTCGGCCAGCGCGCCCAGCAAAGTCTCGGCGGCTCTGTTCTGTTGCGTTGATTGTTTGATTGCCTTTCATTTCATTACTCCTGTAAGGTCTTCTCCGCACGGCACATGCCGCGCATTTGGGATAATTTTAGTGATCAATCCAAGATCCTGCGTTGCATGCTTTGCGGTGACGATGCCAATCTTGCGGTTCGATGTGATGGCAATCGCTCTTATTTTGCGCGTGCGCGTTGTAATTAGGTGCTTTTACACAGATGCCATTTGCCGATCGAGCTTGGTCTCCTGTCCATCTCGTTGCACGGATTGAGCTTTGTCATAGCTCTCCATCAGGGCGCGGTAAATCGGCATGAGGTCAACCATGACAGTGGCAAACTCCATTGCGTCCGGACGGTTCCATGTGTTCATGAGTTCGCCGATTACTGCGTAAGTGTCGATGGGCATGGCTCCCGCCTGGACGACGCGGGCCAGAGTGAGCTCGGTCGCCATCTGGCTCCAGTTGCCGGAAGCGTCAATGATCGTGAAGACCTTGTAACCAGCGGCCAGTGCGCTCAGCGTCGGAAACGCCATGCAGACGCTGGTGAGAGTTCCGGCGATGAGGAGAGTCTTTCGCCCAGTCTTCTCGATCGCGTCTACCCAAGCTGGGTTGTCCCAGGCGTTAATCTGTCCTGTGCGCGGAATGTAAACCGCGTTAGGATTGTGCTGGTGGATTTCGGGAATCAGGGGACCATTGGGACCATCGGGCACCGAAGCAGTCGTGAAGGTCGGAATCTTGGCGAGTCGGGAAGTCTTGGCGAGCGCCGTGACATTGGAGCGGAGGACTGGGAGTTCGATGTCACGCACAAGTTGGAAGAGTCCGCTCTGATGATCGATCAGCAGCAGAATGGCGTCGTTGGGATCGATCATTGTGTCGATGGTGTTGCTCATGGGTTTATCTCTTTTTTCATTCAAATTTCAGAATAAGTTCAATATAGGAGATCGCTTTCAAGCCGTCTTCTACAGCAAGTTAAAACTTTTACAGTACAAATTGATAGAGTAACCCTGCGATCGCAAAGTAGAAGGCTGGCTCTAACTAAAGTTAGAATCCGAACTCGATCGAAAGTACATCGGGTATGACAATGATTCGTGCAAAACTTTATCACGACAGGCTTAAAACCTTTGTATAGCTACTTTTAAAGATCGATGTTTCCAAGAGTCATGAATCGTTTTACGGCAGTGAAATTTCCGGTTCAATATCGTGGATTACTTGCAGATCGTAATCGACCGCCTTGGTGGCGCGCTTCGCGATCGGCGGTGGAGAACGATTGCCGAAGGCAGGCTACGCCAACGAGATTAAGATCGTAGACCCCAAGACGTTGCACCCGTTTCTCTGACTCAGTTCGGCGTTTTCAATCGCGATCGTCGATAAATTTACCCCTCGATTATATTCGATGTTCCCACAAAAACTAGATCGCTGTTTCCAGCGTCACTTCAAGGTGTGCGGATTCACGATCTGTGCCATACCTTTGCCACCGAGCGGGTTGGGTTAATGGGGATTGAAGAGTTACGAGCACTGATGGGGCACGAAAATATTCAAACTACTTTACGCTATCAAAAGGTTACTTCTGAGCGAGCAGAGGCAGCAGCGCAGAATGCGTTTATGATGCTATCGATGCAATTGTTTTAGAGGTCAGTCTTTGAGAAACAATAGCAGATCGGCATTGAGGAGATCTTTATGCGTGTCAGCCAGTCCGTGAGGTGCTCCGGGATATATTTTCAGGGTGGCATTTTTTACCAATTTTGCAGCAGCGATCGCCGCAGCACCAATCGGTACGATCTGGTCATCATCGCCATGAACTATCAGTGTTGGCACGTCAAACTTTTTGAGATCTTCAGTGAAATCCGTTTCAGAGAAAGCTTTGATACAGTCAAATGCATTCTTGTGACCCGCCTGCATTCCCTGGAACCAGAACCAGTCAATCGCGCCCTGTGAGACTTTGGCACCCGAACGGTTGAAGCCGAAGAATGGGCCGCTGGCGAGATCTTGGTAGAGTTGCGATCGATCGGCTAAGGAACCAGCACGGAGTCCGTCAAATACCTCGATCGGCAGTCCATCGGGATTTTGTTCGGTCTTGAGCATCAGTGGTGGTACAGCAGAGATCAGCGCAGCTTTAGCAAGTCGGGCTGTGCCGTGGCGACCGATATAACGGGCGACTTCGCCGCCTGTGGAGAAGCCGATTAAGGTAGCCGCGTTGAGATCGAGCGTTTCCATCAACGCGGCGAGATCGTCAGCATAGGTATCCATCTCGTTGCCGTTCCAGGGTTGACTCGATCGTCCATGTCCCCGTCGATCGTGGGCGATACAGCGAAAGCCACGCTCTGCCAAAAACAACATCTGCGCTTCCCAGCTATCGGCATTTAAAGGCCAGCCGTGACTAAAAACAACGGGCTGTCCTGCGCCCCAATCCTTGTAGTAAATCTGCGTACCGTCTTTGGTGGCGATCGTGCTCATCTTTTGTGTCTCCTGTTTTTGATTAGGGAGGATCTGGAATGTCGTTGCCCTCATCGATCGATAATCGATCGCACAATGATGTGAGGGGGAAAGGATCGATGGCACGCCGCTGTTCCTTCACCCCTCTTTCCCCACTTGACTAGGGATTTTGGCTTGGGTGTAAGATCTGAGCATACGAACTCCGTTCTGCCGATCGAAGATGCTTAGATCGCATCCAGTCCAAGCTGTATTCAGCTATTTCTCGCCAGCCGCGATCGAGTACCAGGGAGTGCCCGCGATCGGCGAACTCCTTGAACTCGGTTACAGCCTTCGATTTCCTGTGATACAGATTGAGCGCACTCTTGACCATCACTGACGGAGCTGTGTTGTCTTCTGCGCCTGATATCAGCAGCAACGGGCCGCGAGTCGCGTTCGCCACATTGACCTTCGTTGCTGCATTTGGGTTGAGGGTTGCTGTGGCAGCCTCGAAAAATGGTCGCCCAGGGGCTGGCATTGCGTACTTGGCGTACAGTTCCTTAGCTTCCTGCTCTGAAACGGCGTTGGTAAAGCCGAAGCGGAACTGTTGCTCGGTCAGGGACACCGCACGCCAGAAGTTTAAGGGATTGCTCAGAACCGGAAACGCGGATTTCAGTGCCGAGAGTGGCAGTTCGGGTACGCCCTTGGGCGGCGCAGAATCGATCGCGATCGCAGCGGCAGCAAGGTCACGACCAAGTAGGTTCTGTACTAGGATTCCGCCAAAGGAATGTCCAATGAGGATTGGCTTGCGATCGAGCTTTTTGATCTGCTTGGCAATGTGGTCAGCGATCTCGGTCACGCCATAGCCTGCGACAGCATCAGCGTTCTGGCGCGTTGCCTCGGTGGTTGCCCCATCGCCCGGCCAGCTTGCGGCGATCGCGTCATAACCATGCTCGTGGAAGAACTCGATCCAAGGATTCCAGGATTCTGCATGAAGCCAGAGTCCATGAACAAAGACAATCGGCATCTTGGTGGTATTTTCGGGTGACATCACAGTACTCCTTATAGTGTTTCGCAACTTTGGTGTATCTAAAAGACATCTCTTAAAAAGCCTATCAAGAACAGGCAGGATGCCTGTTCCACAAGAATTATGGGAGATATCTAAACAACTTGTCTGCAATGATGCCGACTACCTAAGACCACCCGTGACGTATAGCGTTTCACCAGTGATCCAGGCTGAATCGGAGGATGCGAGGAAAACAGCCGCAGTTGCAATATCCTGTGGCTGTCCAATGCGACCCAGTGGGGTTTGCGCTTCAGTCTGTTGGCGACCTTCGCCCTCGGTCATTCCCGCTGTGTGAGAACCCTCCGTCTCCACCATGCCAGGATTAATGGCGTTGACGCGGATGTGGCGTGGTCCTAGTTCTTTCGCGATCGACTTTGTGATAGCATCAACAGCCGCTTTACTGGCGCTATAGATCGAGCCATTTGCAGGCGCAAGGGTGCTCACGATCGAACTAATGTTGATAATGCTGCCGCCCTCTGGTCCGAAGTGCTTTACTCCTTCCTGCAAGGTGAGGATCAATCCCAGCACATTCAGATCGAAATGCTTGTGGAAGTGCGCTTCCGTGATGTATTCAAGTGGGGCAAATTCATAAATGCCAGCATTGTTGACTAGGATATCGAGCCTGCCAAAGACCTGCTGCGTCTGTGCAAACAGATGTTCGATCTCTGCTTTTTTGGACACATTTGCCTGAACTGCGATCGCCTTCCCACCAGCGCTAGAAATCTCATCAACCACGCGATCGGCTCCTTCTTTGCTAGAGGCGTAGTTGACGACTACGGCTGCACCTTCGGCTGCCAAATGTTTGGCGATCGAGGCTCCGATGCCTTTAGATGCACCCGTCACGACTGCAATTTTTCCTTCTAGTTTTTTCATGGTGAGTCCTATAGTTGTGGAGTTGGAAAGAGTTATCTAAAACAGGTTGCGAGAACACAAGAAGATACCTTTCGGATATGCAACATGGGTCTTACATCAGCAGATCAGAGTCACTCCTTGAGAAACGACAGAAGGTCTGAATTAAGCTGATCTTTATGCGTGTCAGTTAGTCCGTGAGGTGCGCCTGGATAGATTTTTAGGGTGGCATTTTTCACCAATTTTGCGCCAGCGATCGCAGCAGCCCCAATCGGCACAATCTGGTCATCATCGCCATGAACGATCAGGGTTGGAACATCAAACTTTTTCAGATCTTCCGTGAAATCTGTCTCTGAGAAAGCCTTGATGCAGTCGAACGTGTTCTTATGCCCCGCCAGCATTCCCTGTAACCAGAACCAGTCGATCGCACCTGGTGAGACTTTGGCATTCGGACGGTTGAAGCCAAAGAATGGTCCACTAGCGATATCTTTGTAGAGTTGCGATCGATCGGCGAGAGAACCAGCACGCAGCCCGTCAAAAACCTCGATGGGAAGTCCGTCAGGGTTATTCTCTGTCTTCAGCATCAACGGTGGTACGGCAGAGATTAGCGCAGCTTTAGCGACTCGTGCAGTGCCGTGACGACCGATATAGCGGGCTACTTCTCCGCCACCAGTGGAGAAGCCAATTAAGGTAATACCTTTCAGATCTAGGGTTTCAATCAACTCGGCGAGATCGTCAGCATAGGTGTCCATCTCATTACCGTGCCAAGGTTGGCTCGATCGCCCATGTCCGCGTCGGTCATGAGCAATGCAGCGAAATCCGTGGTCAGCGAGAAATAGCATTTGAGCTTCCCAACTATCAGAATTTAGGGGCCAGCCATGACTGAAAACAACAGGCTGTCCAGCACCCCAATCTTTGTAGTAAATCTGTGTACCATCTTTGGTCGTGATTGTGCTCATTTTTCTGTCTCCTTTTTCATTTCATAGAGGTCATCAGAAATATTATTATTCTCACCAATCTTGGAAACAGTATTTTTAATTGCCCTGTAAATGTGCTTCCAAAAACCATAAATATTTATCCACCGTGCGCGATATTTCGGTGAAAAGATCGGCAGTATCCGCATCTTCTAAATCGTTAGTTAGATTGATTGTTTCTCGCATGATTTTGGCATAGGGAGCAAGGCGATTGGCGATCGCTATCACATGATCTTTGCCATCGATGATATCGTCAGGATATTCGGGGAGAGTAGATGTGCTGGCAGCGATGCGGACGGTGCCCATTGCAGTGCCGCCGAGGGTGGTAACTCGTTCGGCGATCGTGTCAACATATTCATCAAGCTCAGTGGCGATCTGGTCGAACAGTTGGTGCAATTGGTAAAAATTCATGCCTTTGACATTCCAATGTGCGTGCTTAACCTGTGTTTTTAGGTCGAGAGTCAGAGCCAAAGCAAAATTGAGCAGGGCAATAATTTGAGTGCGATTTTCAGTGGGTAGATCGATGCGACTGGAATAGAGCTTTGTAGCTTTTGCTTGAATATCTAAATGATCGATCGAAACGGTATGAAATGTGGTCATGAGATTACCTCTTATGAGTTTGTGGTGGTTTTACAGCTTAACGAGCTGCATTTATCCTCAGTGATATGTTGTTTGGTTCTAAGAATCAACAAATTTAGGGACTTGCCGTGACGATAGCTGTAATCAATTGCTCAATGTTCCAGCGATCGCGATATCGAGTTCCATTAATAAACAGTGCTGGCGCAGTTGTTACTCCACTTTGCAAGCCACTTTCGATATCTTTGTTGATGCGATCGACATACACTTGTCGAGTCATCTCTTGTAAAAACTGGGGAATATTGAGTCCCAGGCGATCGGCATACTCCACCAAATAGCCGTTGCCTAAAGCTTGTTGATGGTTGAACAGCATGTCGTGCATCTGCCAAAACTGACCCTGTGCCCCTGCTGCTAGCGCCGCCGCTGCCGCCTTTTGAGCTTGAGGATAGATTTGAGGTTGTGGGAACTGTCGAAACACAAAACAGAGATAATTTTCCTCTGGAAATGTTCCATTAAGCTGCCCATAAATGGTCTCAATTAAGACGTAAAGTTCTCCACATTGAGGACATTGATAATCTCCATACTCAACTAGGACAACTCTGGCATTGAGCGATCCTTGTCGATGGTCTCGCGCAGAGGGTGATTCAACTAACTGGTTGCGATCGCCCGATGCTTCAGAAATATCGTGACTCATGCTAAACCTCTGAAGGAAAGAGCGTTCATCGTACAAGCTGTACTGTGAAATTTCTTTTCCTCAACCCTACAATTGTTTGTATGTCCTTAATTTAGGGGACTAACTCAAATCTGTCATCAATTCAGGGGCTATATTTGAATCAACAAAAAGATCAATTATTAGGCAATCTGAGGTATTAGGTTTATATCAAACTTAAGTTCAGGTTCATAGCAAACTTAAGTTCCTATGACATTCTTATAGGCTAGCAATCCCTCGTTTTAAGGCAATAATGGTTGCCTGAGTGCGATCTTTGGCTCCCAACTTGCTTAAAATGCGGTTGATATTCGATTTGACGGTGCTTTCAGTAACACTTAAGGCAGCACCGATTTCCAGATTGCTCATACCCTGTGCCACTAATCGCAACACATCTAATTCGCGATCGGTCAACTCTGGATTGGTCATTCGCTGCGCCAACTTAGCGCCAACATGAGGTGGGATATACTGCTGCCCATTGTGAACGACGCGAATAGCAGTTCGCAGTTCGTTAGGCTTACAGTCTTTGAGCAGATAACCCTTTGAACCTGCCCGTAACCCTCGATAAATATCTTCATCTCCGTCGTATGTCGTCACCACAATGATGCGAGCCATTTTAAATTCAGTACAAATCGTAGTAATGGCTTCCACTCCTCCCATTTGGGGCATCCGTAAGTCCATTAATGTCACATCTGGTTGCGTTTGACGGAACAACTGGATGGCTTCAATACCATCTTTGGCAAGACCAATCACACTCATATCTTCTTCTTCATTGATGATGGCTTCTAATCCTTGTTGGACGATGACATGATCGTCCACAATCAGAATCCGAATGACCGCTGGTTGGCTCATAACTGTCTACTCCCGATTCACGATTACAATAACCTCTGTACCCCGATCGGGCTGACTGTGGATGATTAATTCACCACCAATCTGCTCAACCCGTTCACTCATCCCCAGTAAACCAAATCCCTTCGTTGGATATACTTGTTCAACTTCAAATCCCTGTCCATCGTCTTTAATCTTTAAAAGACACTGCATCTCCTCATAGATTAATTCAACTTGAATTAAGGTCGCGTGGGCATATCTAATGGCATTGGTTAATGCTTCTTGGCCAATGCGTAAGAGGTTATTTTCAACATCTGGTGATAAAGCATAGACAACACCGATGATTTCACAGGTGATGTGAGTGTTTGTGGAAGATTTCATTTGAACGGTTAGATGGGTGAGGGCACGATATAAGTCTCCCTCCTCTAACAGTTTTGGTCGGAGGGTGGTAACTGATCGCCGAGCTTCAGCCAGTCCAGTTCGGGCTAATTCATCGATTGTTTCCATGTGAGCCTGAGCCCTCTCTGGATTTTTTGTAATCTGCTCCGTCGCCGCTCCAATATGCAGCAGAATGCCAGTAAACGCTTGCGCTAGTGTATCGTGGATTTCTCGCGCCATGCGGTTGCGTTCTTCTAAAATTGAGGCTTCCTCAGCGCGTTTGCGATCGCTAATGTCTGTAATCAAACCATAGTATCCTCTCACTTGAGCATTGCGATCGAAATCAGGGATATAGACTGCACTGATATGCTTTTTACCAGACGAATAGGAAAGTTCTGATTCATAGGTCGTGATTTGTCCTCCCAACACCTGCTTAACATACGGTTCAACAGCTTGATAAGCCACCTCACCCAAGATCTCACGGTTCAGCTTACCAAGAATTTGATCTCGATTACGCCCAAACCAAGCTTCACAGGTCTGATTAACAAAGCAATAGCGCTGATTAGCATCTGTATAAAAGATACAAACGGGCAGAGCGTCGGTGATCAGACGTAATTCTTGTTCGCGTAGGCGCAGTTCGTCGTAGACATCGCGCAGTGCAGCTTCGCTTTTCTGTAGATCTGCTGTTCGTTCTGACACCTGTTTCTCAAGAGTCTGATTGTAATTCTCTAAAAGCTTCTCACTTTGCGACAGAGCTTCATTTAATGTCTTCATTTCATCAAATGAAGCTTGTAATTCATGAGTCATTGTATTAAATGACTTTGCCAATTCCCCTAACTCGTCGGAGCGTTCTGTATTAGCAGTTTGTTGCCAATTTCCCTTCGCTAGCGCCTTCGCTGACTGATTTAAGCTTAGAATTGGTTGGGTAATCCATCGAATTGTTTGGATGCAGATTAACATCGCTACTACCAAGGCAACGACACATAGTAAAACAGTAGTGAGAGTGTTGCTATGAATTTGCTTGACAAACTCATCTTCAGGTACAACAACTATAATTAACCAATCGATCCCTCGTTCATCTTTTAGAGAACTTATTTGTAAAAAGTGGCGCTTCCCATCAATCGTAAAATCAATTTGTTGACTTCCATTAATTTTGTCAAAATCCCCAAAACGATCGCTTAGATATTTAGCTGTCTCTCGGACTAAAGGAACTGTGCTTTCGATTGCCTTAAGTCGTTGAGCATTCTGCTGATTCTGGTTTAAAACATATAGCTTCTCTGAAGTGGAAGATGCTACCATCAAACCCGATCGCTCAATTACAAACATTGCTCCCGAATCGCTGATTCTTAATCCTTGCAAAAAAGTACTAATCTGTGAGATTGCCAAATCAGTTGTTAAAATTCCTGCCAATTTTCCTGTTGAGTCAAAGAAAGGAACGCCAGAGGTAAGGCCTACATTGTTATCCGTATAAGTAGTAATCTTGCTCCATGCGGGTCTCCCTGCTTGAGCGAGCGTGATGTACCAAGGTCTAGTTCGGGTATCATAGTTTGGATTCAGACTCAACAGATTCTTCCGATTTCCATTGCTATCTGAGGTGTAAATAGCGAAATCACCTTTAACAAAATTTCCCGTACTACCGACTGTCAAATTGGTTTTGTGGCGACTCGCTCCAATGATTCCACCTTGCTCATTTGACACGCTAATGTAACTCACTGATTTAAACACTTGAAGCTGTCGAGCAAAGTACCGTTCTAATAATTTAGTGTCTTTCACATTAAACACATCTAAATGCCCCGATTTGATCGCTTCAACATTCACTTGATTGACGAGGTGGGGAGTTTCCAAATAGCTTTCTATATAAGATTGAATATGAGCACTGGTTTCCTGGCGTATTTGGGTTGAAAGCTCGTTAACTGCTTGTTCTCCATTCTTAAATGAAAGATATCCAACAAACCCCACGATGCCTAGAATTTGCAGTACCAGTGGCACAATAAGAACAGTTCGCAACGAAAGCTTACTGGGAATCTTGGTAACGCTGCTCAGTAATGATTTAACAGCCATATCAAGCTCCTATTTTCTCGTGATGTGCTGTCAACAATCTACACTTGTTGACAACACGCGACCGCCTTGCTGCGCGCTTGCGCATTCGGCTGAAACCCGCTTTGTTTGGTGGATTAGAGACTTAACGTGAAAAGTCAGCTCTGGATAAGTATGAGGTAGCAGATCTTAAACTATACTCTAGCTTTACCAGAAGAATCGGTATAAAGCCTTTCCCTTCAGAGGTGAATTAGACAGGGATTATTCATTATTTCAATCCTCTTTAAAATATGAATCTCTGAAAGTACTGCTATATAATGGTTTTGAGCCTGTCATGATACAGCTTTATACGAATCGTTGTCATACCCGTACATCCTATAAGCTAACAATGCCGCGCTTAACAGCAACAATCACCGCTTGAGTGCGATCGCTCACATCTAACTTATTCAAAATCCGATTGACATGAGATTTAACCGTGCCTTCACCGATACTCAAAGCTGCCGCAATATCAGCATTACTCATCCCCTGCGCCAGTGAGCGGAGTACCTCTAGTTCTCTTTCACTCAGTTCTGGATTGCTGAGGCGCTGAACCAATTTTGCTCCCACATCGGGCGGAATATACTTCTGACCCCGATGAACGGTACGAATAGCATTCAGAAGCTCGTCAGGTTCAGTTTCTTTCAACAGGTATCCTTTTGCGCCTGCCTGCAATCCCCGATAGATATCTTCGTCACTATCATACGTGGTCAGGACAATAATTCGAGCAGATTTAGCGATCGCACAAATTGCCCTGATGGCGGCAACTCCCTCCACTTCAGGCATTCGCAGATCCATGAGCGTGACATTCGGTTGGTGTTCCTCAAATAGTGCGATCGCTTGTTCTCCATTTTCAGCTTGGGCAATCACCTGCATCTCTGGATCGCGATTAATAATCGTAGCTAATCCTTGCCGAAAAATAGCATGATCGTCTGCAATTAAAATCCGAATGGTCGTGGCTTGGCTCATCGTAATGCTACTCCCGATTGACGGTGACAATAATTTCTGTTCCTTGCCCAGGTTGACTGCTAATCGTGAGTTGTGCGCCGATGCGCTCTACTCGTTCGCTCATGCCGAGTAAGCCAAAACCCTCAGAGGATGGAATACTTCCAACTCCAAAGCCCTGCCCATTATCTTGCACGCGCAAGCAAAACCGATCGCGATCGTAGACTAGCTCCACTCGAATCTCGTCAGCATGGGCGTGTCTAATCGCATTGGTTAATGCTTCCTGTCCAATCCGCAGTAGGTTATTCTCGACTTCAGTGGGTAGAGCATACACTGTACCCTCGACCTCATAATACAAAGTTGTATCCATTGCGGCAGTTCTGGTCTGAGTCACCAGACGATGGAGAGCGCTCTGTAAACTGCCCTCCTCCAAAAGCTGAGGACGGAGCGCAACGACCGATCGCCGTGCTTCAATCAGTCCAGTTCGCGCCAATTCTTTGATTAGGTCTAGGTGTGCCTGAGTTGCTTCTAAATCATCCGTTAGCACCTGTTTTGCAGCTCCTACCTGAGCCAGAATGCCAGTAAACGCCTGAGCGAGTGTATCGTGAATTTCGCGTGCCATGCGGTTACGCTCTTCTAAAATTGAAGCTGCTTCAGCCCGTTTGCGATCGTCGATATCCGTAACAACTCCCAACGCTCGGATGGGTTCACCAGATTCATTCCAGGCAACAACGTTGCCAACAGCAAGAATCCATTTCCACTGACCATCCTGGGTACGATGGCGATACTCTGCTTGATAGTTGGGGACTTCTCCAGTAATACAAGCATGGTAAGTTGCAACTACTGATTCTCTGTCGTCAGGATGCAAACTCTCAATCCACTCAGATTTGGTCACGTGAAATGTTGCTGGATCGTAGCCCAGCATTAAAGCGTATTCTGGGTTAACCACAACTTCTTCAGTTTCGATGTTGAGATCGTAGAGTCCTTGATTTGAAGCGGTTAAGGCTAAGCGCAGTTGTTCTTCACTCGTTTGTAGAGCGGCTTCTGCCTGTTTGCGATCGCTAATATCCGCAATCACCCCTTCGATGTAGCCATCGTCTGCATTCAGATAAAGAGAGAAAAGCCCCCAAAACAATGTCCCATCTCGTTTTCGCATTTGGGCTTCAAAGCTTCGCACTTCCCGATCCCGCTTCAGCAACTCAATGAGGTGTTGGTGATCGCTGGGATCTGCATAATAGCCTATGACGTGTTCAAGCCCAATGATCTCCTCTGGTGAATCAAAGCCAAACAGATTAGCATGGCGTTGATTGGCATCGAGAAGTAATCCATCCGAGAGGCGGACTCGGTAGATGCCAACCTGCGAGTTTTCAAAGATATTGCGGAACTTGGTTTCACTGCGTTGCAATGCGGCTTCGGTTTGTTGACGTTCAGCCATCTCCTGCTGCAAGGCTTGAGTTCGCTCTTCTACTTTCCTTTCCAGGGTTTCGGCATAGTCTGCTAACTGTTCATATAACCGAGCATTCTCCAGTGAAATTGCTGCCTGAGCAATCAACAGTTTGAGGACTTGCAAGCGATCGCGGGTAAACACTGCGGTACTGAGCTTGTTCTCCAAATAAAGGATGCCGACAAGCTGATTTTGCTTGAGAATTGGCATAGAGAGGAGCGATCGCGTCTGTTGGTGTTGAATGTAAGGATCAGTTGAAAAAGACGATTCGCTGACGGCATCATCAAGAACTAAAGTTTCTTGAGTGCGTTCTACCAAGTGAATAACGGAGACAGGAATCGTTACACAGTCAGCAACAGCAAGCTTTTCCAGATCGCACTGTCTACTCCCACTGCATTGAGCCACCACAGTGAGCTGATCGTCTTCCAAGAGAATCAGAGCGCCAGTTTCGGCTCCTGCATTTTGTATCACTGCCTGCATCAACTTGGCAATTAATTGATCGAGATGGATAATTTCTGAGAGGGCTTGAGCCGCTTTCATCACCGCAGCCAAATCGATCGCCGCAGTCGAATGACTGATCGTTCCCTCGGTCAAAGTTGAATTTGATTGCCGAATTAAGTTGAAATTAAGTAGTTGTGGATAGCGTTTTTCTAAGTCTTTAACTTTAGCTTTTGCGCCCCAGCGATCGTAGCAATAGTGCGCTTCTTTCATGTAGGTTTGAGCAATTTTTGACCGACCTCGCGCCAGATAATGTTTAGCCGCTAATTCATAAGCTAATGCTTCTTCCTGGACATACTCATTTTCAGCAGTACCTGCAATCGCCCGTTCATAAAACTCCTCAGCCTCAAGAAATTGCCCTAAGACTCGCGCTTTCTCTGCCTCGACTAGATAAAATTTATGTAGATAATTCATTGGGGCATGTTCTGCCCATTTCTGCATCTTTTCTTGGTTGGTGTTAACACAGTTTAGCCAAGCTACTTTTTCAGAGTTTGAAGCATCGAGCGATAGGCTCAAAAGCGCCAAAGAATGGTAGAAACAGAATAAAGGTAAAATCCTGATTGCTGTCGCCTCTTCAAAATATTGCCCTGCTAAAACAGCAGTTTGTGCAGCTTGGCGATCTTCTTCAAATAGACAACACAACATAACTTTGTGTAAATAAAACATTTGAATTGCAATTCCATCTTTAACTGCAATAGCATATGGCAACCCCTGCTCTTCATCACATACCCTACCCATTAAGCGGCTGGGATTCTCAGACCTATCTAACAAATTAAGAATGGTCTGCCACACTATTGCAATCCAAGTCGAGGGGCTTTCCCGTCTGATTCGATCAACCACTTTGCTGTAGGTTGCCGTTTTCTGTTCCAGTTGGGTGAGTTCCTCACCGACGAAAAACGAGTTGTAGCACACGTCATATGCAGCATAACCAGCGGTTTCAAAGTCTCCGGTTTCCACTCCTTCCTGATAAGCCTCAACCAGCAGTGGTATCGTCTCCTTAAGATGTACTTTCCATTGCATAACATGGTCACTAAATAACTGTAATGCTTTAGCATTGCCTTTTTTGGTATTCAATCGTTCTGCCAAGCGAAGAGCCAATTGACCAAATTTATAGCCGAGTTCAATGTCTTGAACGGCTCCACATAAAATAAATCCGTAGCCAACATAACTCAGTGGTGACCAGGCAGCATTACCGTAGTCGAGCGATAAATTTACCATTCTGCACGCAATAAGAATCTGTAGTGCGGGTGACACGATAAATGCAACCGCCCCAATATTCGCCAGGATATAAATTGCTGCTAGCGGTTCTGGTGCAGTCATCTCTGGTAGATCAATTAAGTCTTCGATTTCTCGTCTAGCTAACAGTGCAGCCGTTTCCTCCAATCCTCTCTGAACATCTACCTGACTTGGATTTTCCGGTAAGACTACTTCCAGGAGCTTCAACACTTCCAGTCCAATTTTAAGTGCTTCTTCTAGATTGCCCTGTGACAAAAACGCTTGAATTCTGCTATCGTAAACCTGCACTTTATCGATCGCGGTCTTCGCATTGTTGAGTACTCCTTCTACGAACTGTTCCATCTCATCAAAGCGACCGTGAAGATATGCTGCTCCTGCTGCTTCTGAGTACAGCGCTAAGGTGAGGTCATACTCACTCTGCCAACTCTCTGGATTGAGGAGGCTCAGTCCTGTAGTGAAATACTTAAAAGCTGCTTCATAAGCCGCTGCTGCCTTTGCTTTCTGACCTGCGATTAAATTCAATCGAGCAATCTCATTACGTTGGGCTTGATCGGAGACAAGTTCAATTCCATGATTGAGATGATCGACAATCTCAAACAACCGCTCTGATAGCTGTTCTGGCAAAGTTTTTTCGAGTAGATTGCGACCAATTTGGAGATGAACCACTTGTTTCTGCGACTCATCAATTAAGGCGTAGGCTGCTTGCTGTACGCGATCGTGCAAAAACTTATACTCCTGAACTAACAAGTTCTCATCTAATTCAGAGAGAGGCTGAATCAATTCAGCTTGAATCGCTGCTAGTAAATCCAATGAAATCGTCTGAGGAGACTGCTCACAAACGATCGCCAACGTCTCTAAATCAAATTCAGCCCCGACACAAGCAGCTAAGCGGAGCATTTGCTGGGTGCCTTCTGGTAGTTTCTGTAACTTGAGCAGTAGCAACTTCACCACATTATCAGTGATTTTCTGGGCTTGAATCTGAGCCAGATTCCACTGCCAGCTTAGGTTTTCTGCATCAAAGCTCAACAGATTCTCGCTATACAGCAATCTTAAAAATTCACTGACAAAGAAAGGATTACCCTCAGTTTTACGCAGCACTAGCTCCGCTAAGGAACGAACAGTGTCAGTATTCTGATGTAGCGTCTCGGCAATCAACTGACTCAAAGGCTCAAGCATTAAGGGTGACAATACAATCTCTTGCAGCACTGCCCCTTGTTTTCGCAGTTCTGAGAGCGTTAAGCTCAGTGGATGAGTGGGAGTCACTTCATTATCTCGATAGGCTCCAATCAAAAAGAGGGATTGAGCTTGCTCATCCAGTAGCATCAGTTCAATTAACTTGAGCGTGGCGGAGTCAATCCACTGCAAATCATCCAAGAAAATTACCAGCGGATGTTCCTCTGAACACAACACCCGCACAAAGTTCTGAAAGAGTCGATTGAATCGATTTTGAGCTTCCGTTGAGCCAACTTCAGGTATGGGCGGTTGCCTGCCAATAATCAGTCCTAATTCAGGAATCACATCAATAATGAGTTGCCCGTTGCTTTCCAGTGCTTTTAGAAGTCGCGATCGCCACTGCTCCAATTGCTCATCTGGTTCACTCAATAACTGCTGCACCAATTTTCGCAGAGCATCAACGATCGCACTGTAGGGAATATTGCGCTGAAATTGATCGAATTTACCAGAGATAAAATAGCCGCGTTTTTCAGTGATTGGTTTATAGAGTTCCTGCACTAACGCTGATTTGCCAATTCCAGAATAGCCAGATACCAACATCATTTCGACTTTAAATCTTGGCTCTGAATTGTTCTGGAAACCAGCGATGCGATCGTTCTCTAAAGACGCTACGCGATCAAACGCTGCTAGTAAAAGTGCAATTTCCTTGTCTCGTCCATACAGTTTTTGGGGAATTTGAAAGCGATCGCAAACATCCTGAAGTGCCAGTTGAATGCGATCAATTCGACCCATTTCTGCGAATTGGCGATCGCAAAGTTCTAAATCTGCCTTAATCCCCCAAGCACTCTGATAGCGATCTTCTGCATTTTTTGCCATTAGTTTCAGAATGATATCTGAAATGGGTTTAGGAATCGCTGCATTCATCTCGTGAGGGGGAACAGGCTGCTTGGCAATATGACAATGAACCAGCTCCAGCATATTCGTTGCGGGAAACGGGAGGTGTCCAGTTAGCAGTTCGTAGAAAGTTACACCCAGCGAGTAAAAATCGGTGCGGTAATCGAGCATCCGGTTCATTCGCCCGGTTTGCTCTGGCGACAGGTATGCGGGGGTTCCTTCTAGAAGATGGAGGCTTTTGAATGTGGGATTGGTGCGACTGAAGCGAGTGGCAATGCCAAAATCAATGATTTTGACAACGCCAGTCTTCGGATTAAAGACAATGTTGCTAAGATTAATATCTTTATGAATGACATGAGCCGCATGAATTTTGCCTAAAGTATCAGTAATGGCGATCGCCACATTTAAAAAAACCGACAACGGCATGGGACAGAAGTCTAATTGCTGCCGCATCCAGTATTCTAAAGACTCTCCACCAAAGTCTTCCAAAAGAATAACCAGCGTGCGCTGGTAGTCTTGCTGGCTGTATGCCTTGACTACGCCTTCAATGTTGAGAGAGCGAGTAATTTCATACTCCTGCCGATAGCGAGTTAATTCCTGAGGAGAGGGATAATCCTGCTGGAGAACTTTGGCAATCACTGCACAATTATCTTGCTCTCTGATGCCCCGATACACCAAAGAAGCTAAGCTCTCATAGATTTTGCTGTGGATAGTAACTCCAGGCAGGGTAATCATTGAATGCTCACCGACGAAGGACTGTCATCCGTTTCCCAAAGTATATCACTTGCCAAACTCCAGAAAATTAAGCTTCTTGGTGGATTTTTGCTGACGGGGCGACAGGTCGCCTGAAAATCAGAGTGCGAACGATCGGGTCAGAAATAGCACCGCAAAGGCGATCGGCTACAATTGTTGCTGCTCTTTGAACTTCACTATCAGTCGGTTGCTGTCCGCTTTCTAGCCAAGGAAAAATATCTTTGTCGAGCAGTCGTGCAATAATTTGACTAATTTTTGTTAGTTCAGCATCCAGAGTTGCAATGTCTGCGCGGGGCGGAATTCGTTGTTTCTCTTCCATATTTTTGACCAGGTTGGGCGACACTCCTGCTAAACCGATCAGGCGATCGCGCGCAATTGGCGGCGCTGCCACCATGCGTAAAATAGGCAAAACCTCTGGATGCTGTCGCAGCAGGGCGGACGTGATGTTGGTCAGATTAGCTGTCTCTGCTAAGGCGGATTCAACTTGTTGGTTGGGTCGAGGGAGACTATTAAGTCCCGCCCCTCCCACTTAGATCCGTACTTGCTGGTTTCCCCGCATACGGCTCCCGATGTTTTAGGCTTTCGCCTTGCTCATGTGTTGGTAATCATGGCAACTCTCGTGAATGGCTTCTAGATTTTCCTTTTTCCAGTTTTGATGATTCTCATCTCTGTGGTGGAGGTTTACCCGTTCGTCATCTACAAATTTGAGTCCACATGATGCACATTTATGGTTTTGTCGTTTTAAGACTTTAGAGGTGTACCCATCATAGAGTTTACTGTTTCGTTCGCTCCAGTAGGCGGTATCGCCATCGTATGGACTTTTAGTTCCTTTAACGTTGACGTGTTTATTTTCGGAGTAAGGAACCGTGGGGAATGCTTGGTCTAACAATTTCTTGCTGGAGTAGCGATTCTGTCTGGTTTCCTTGTTAAACACTGCGTATGCTTTCTTCTGGATATGGTAGAGGGAGTTCCTAGACCCGTCCATCTTGCAGTAGCGATGATAATTTCTCCAGCCTCTAACCACTGCTGAGAGCTTTTCGGCTTTAACAGCGGAGCCATAGTTACTGTTGTTGACGATGTTTTTAACTTTTTGACGGAAGGTTTTATGGTTATCCGCTGAGGGAGTGCTTCTAAACTTTCCGTTATTGCTCTGGACGGCAAAGTGCCATCCAAGAAAATCAAATCCATCTGTCGCTGCGGTTAGCCTGGTCTTCCGTTCGCTGACGTTCATTCCTCTTTGGGCTAGGAAGTGGCGAATTTTATCAAGTATGGTTTCTGAATCGTCTTGGGGTTTGAGAATAAACACCATGTCATCCGCATACCGGACACTTTGATGGATATCTTCAATCCCATTTAAGGCGATGTTGGCTAGTAGCGGACTCACGACTCCACCTTGTGGCGTTCCTTGGTCTGGAAACCCGATATTTGTACCTGCTTTTAAGCAGAGGAATATTCCTTGCTTTAAGCTTTTTGGCGCAATCAGGCTATCCATAATGGAAGTGTGTGAAATCCGGTCGAAGCATTTTTCGATATCGAGCTCTATTACTCGTTTATCTTTTCCATTACTCTGTGAGCGTAGGTTATTGAATAGGAACTTCTGGGCATCATGTGCCGAGCGTCCGGTTCTGAATCCATAACTTCGAGCGTGGAATGTTGCTTCGTGGGCGGGTTCCAAGGCATATTTTGCTAGGCATTGCCAAGCTCTATCTGCTATGGTGGGCACTTTGAGCATTCGAGTAGTTCCATCCTTTTTGGGGATGGGTATTTCTCTGAGCTTTTGATGTTTCCAAGTGGTGGTTTTTGCCTTTAGATTTTCCTCTAGGGCGAAGCGTTCTTCAAAATCAAGGGACGCTTTGCCATCCACACCCGCTGTTTTCTTACCAGCATTAAGCTGTGTTACCTGACGGATTGCCAGTAATCTAGCTGCTGAAGACTTTAGAATCAGTTTTTGGAGTGACCGAGCTTGACGCAGGTCGCCATTAGCAACTGCTTTAAACACACGACATTGTAGGCGGAATAAATTACGTCGGAATTTCTTCCAGGGTAACGACTTCCAGGATTCACTGGTTTTTATACCGTGTCTAATCATGCTCTTCTTTGTACTGTGTATTTTCTAAACACCTCAGACCAATTATGGTCTGTCCTACCCACTGTTAAGGGATTAATGCTCTCGTCTGCTCTACCACGGGTTCGACCTACCGTAGACCTTAACACTGTTTTTATTCGTTCCTTCGATAGTATTGTTCGTCCATTTAGGTGTAGCCAATCCAACTGTCCAATCCCCATATCCTTGCTGTTAATCAACCCATGTTACAGCGGGGAACTATTCTTGGACGACCTCGGACTCTCTTTTAGTAGTGCATCCGTGTTTGCCTGAGTTGTTTTTATAGGCTCTATTTCACCTTGTGGACTCCCCGTTAGCGGCAGTGTGGCTTGCGACCTCTGATTCCGCCCTGTTCCCAGCTTCGCTCTCTAGAATTCCGAGTCTAGTCGGCGTGGGCAGATAGGGATTCACGCTTGGATTTAGCGGGTAGGGCTTGCACCTACATACTGTTGAAAGTTCAGACCTTGGATTGCTTCATGTCTGGAAGCCAGTCTGGTTGCTTTATTTACGGATTGATTACCGTGATTCAGCAACAACGAATCGCACGAGTTGTAGCAATGCGAGTGTCGCGCTAGGCTTTTGGAGCGAACTGCATGAACCAATTGTTGTAAAAGTCTACCGACAGGGCAATATCGGGTTTCCACAAGTGTGGTTTTTCGGCATTAACTGGCACTGCATTTCCTTTAATCGCGACCCTCGCCTAAATAGCTTAGATTGCTGGAACGTCTCTGTTGTATTATCCACCACACGGTTGCTTTTGAGGCAGACCTAGTTAACAGGACTTAAACAGATTTTCAACGCATATAAATCCTAAACTGGCTTTATATGCAGCAAATATGTCCATATTTTATTAGGAAATTGTACCATGCTTAGCACTAATTTTTTATCGAAATTACATGATTAATAAAAGTTAACGGTATTTAATTAAAATAAATTGATTAATAAGAGCGCTACGCGCAAAATCTACAACAATTAAAAAGGAATTTGCATGAACATAATTATGCTTGTAGGTCGCCTCGGTCGAGATCCAGAAATTACCTACTTTCAATCTGGATCGTCTGTGACAAAATCTTCTCTTGCCATCAAGAGAAAAATGTCTGATGAAACTGACTGGTTTTCCATTGAAGCTTGGGGGAAAACAGGTGAGGTACTTACAAATTACACCAGAAAAGGCAGTCTCATCGGTATCGAAGGTCAAGTAACGGTCGAAAGCTGGACGGGAAACAACGGCGAATTTCATTCAAAACTGGTTGTGAAAATCCAGCGCGTAACTCTCCTAGAGAAATGCGATCGAGAAACACAAACTGCAACTCTTCCCAAAGTAAACTCTTTTGGAAAGATTGCGTACAACCACAACGGCAAAACTCCTGTTTCAGCAAAGGTATTTTAACATCTATCTTTGCAGAAAAGAACTAATCATACCAATTTACAGCATATTCCATGTATTTGTGTACGCGCAATTTTGTCAATCTACGTAGTTAGTTAGTCGATCGAGACTTTTGCTACTGTACTTCATGAACCTGGAATATGCTGTATTATGGGGTGCTATTTCTGGAATCTGACTAGGAAAAAATGAAACTGCGAATGCCTCCGGCACGCTATCCGAACGCATATTGGGATAGCATAGTTCAACAGTTATTAGGAGGATTATGAGAGACTGGAATGCTTTAAAAGAACGCTATTTGCAAGACGAACTACCGATTCGCTTGGGAAATTTAGCGTCAAATCTGGCACGAATTAAGTCTCGCTGTCAAAATGTAGCTAATGGCGAAATAATTGAAGGTTTGCTGCAAGAAAGTAAGCTGTTTATTGAATGGACGGCTCAAGATGCAGAAATAGAAATAGCTGCTGAGTTAGTTGAGTTGCAAATTCAGTTAGCTTGCTGGCAGTATTCTTGGGCTGGGATTTGGGAGAATGCGGAACAACGAAAGAGAGTTGGAGAAGAGGGAAGGATTTGGTCAGAAAAAGTGCTGAATATGTCGGGTTTGTTGGCTGTGAATTAGATAAGGGCGATCGATCTTTATGCGTGATAAGCAATCCTCTCCGTAAGAGCGATCGCACTGGAATGGTCAACTACCCACCACTAAATTAAATATTCGAGTGGGGGCTTGAAAATCAAGTCTATAGTTGACCATTCTAACTCTTTACTGACTACGTTATCAAGCATGAAGCTGCATAGAACATAGACAAGCTGAAAAAAAACCAGGTTTCGATTTTGTTATCCTGGAATTCTATGCAACTTTATGTAAATTTGGTATCGCGGCATCGAATATTAGCAATCAACCACATAAACACAGGAGAAACTCTCATGATGCAAACTTGCACGCTATCTCTGATAGTCATAAAAGATGACGAGTATGACTTCAGACAACAAGGCGAGAATAGCCTTGTTACAGGCACTGGAATTTTTGAGTTTCGCGGTCGGGAAGACATGGAATTTGCTAGCATTCCATTCTCTGTCAAAAATCTGTCTGCCCAACTCATTGAGTCTCAAAATACTGACAAAATTTTGTGTACCTGTAAAGGATACATCACATTTGAAGAAAATATTCCTGTCTTCAATATAGAAGACGCGGAAATAGCGGAAATTCAGACTGAACCACAGCCAGAAACTCAAGTCAAACCGGAAATTGCATCAAAAGTAACTGCAAAAAGCCAGGGTAAAATGAAACCGGAATTTCAACCGCAGTCCAAATCAAAACCTGTTTCTAAACAGCAATCGGAAGCAGAACTGACTTCGTTTGAGAGTAGCTTTCAAACTGAGATGGAACTAGACGAGAGTGAATATACTCACATTCCATTTTAGATGAGCTTAGGAAAAATTCCCATTTGGGGATTTTTTTTTCAATACTCTCCGAGTTTATAACTTATACATATTAAATAAGTTGTTAGATAAGTTAGGAATGAAAATTTAATAACTTTAGCGTCTGTTAAATAGTCGGCACTGCACGATAATTCCATTTTGGCAGATATTCATCAAAAATAATTTTCATTGT